>JABDJR010000379.1 GCA_013003415.1 Candidatus Eiseniibacteriota bacterium
TTCCCATCGGTCTGACTTGGGTCTCCCAGGGTTGCCAAACGTTGATTCTGGCCGAAGAAGCCCCGGGCCATGCCGAAGGCGACAACCAAAAGCTTTGGGATCTTCAGCTCGCCACCGAGAAAACCACTTGGGGTGCGATCAAGGTTCAGTTCAAGGCTCCCTAAGAACGATTTAAAGAGAGAGAAGCGAAGCCTCAAAAAGGGGATCGGGTCCACGGACTCGGTCCCTTTTTCTTGGATTCCATCTTTTGAGCTCCTAGGGGACAATACGAGGCTATGAACGAACCCCAGTCTTCGAACCGCCGCGTCCTGATCGTGGCGTACTACTTTCCACCATCCGGAGGACCCGGGGTCCAACGTGTCCTGAAGTTTGTGAAGTACCTGCCGGAATTCGGTTGGGAACCGGCCGTGCTTACCGTCCAAGATGCCGACTACCCCGCTCGCGACGAATCTCTCCTGAAGGAAATCCCAAAGGGGGTCCCCGTGGTGAGGACCAAGATTCCCGAGCCCTACACGATCTACCGGGCTCTCACCGGAAAGGCGAAGGGGTCCGCGGTCGATGTGAACGTGAACTCCAAGCCCGGGGAAAAGCGCGCCCTCACCGAGCGTATCGCCGAATGGGTTCGGGGCAGCTTCTTTGTTCCCGATGCCCGGGTGGGCTGGCTCATGACCGGCGTAGGGGCGGGAGCCCGGTTGGCCAAGGAATTTGGGGCGGATCTGGTCTACTCTTCCTCGCCCCCATATACTTGCGCGCTTCTGGGTCGGAAGATCGGGCGCCGGGCCGGGATTCCCTGGGTCCCTGAGTTTAGAGATCCCTGGAGCGGATTCCTTAGCGCTCCCGATCGTCCGTTTTTGTCCGAGCGCTTAGAGCATCGCATGGAACGTGGGGTGTATCGGGACGCACCAAGAATTGCGATCGCATGGAGAGGGATTGCCAAAGATCTTCAAGCGAAGTACCCGGAGGAAGATGTTTCGAAGTTTGCCCTGATCGAAAACGGATTCGATCCCGCAGATTTGGATCATGCGGGAGCCACCGCGAACAAGAAGTTTACGATTGTCTATACCGGGTCCATGTATGGAGTACGAAACCCGGATACTTTTTTGAAGGCGGTGGCCCAACTAAGGACCGAGCAGAAGATTGATCCTGAGTCGGTATGTTTGCGTTTTGTAGGACGATTCGGAGACGAGGTCCACGCTATGTTCGCCCGACCCGAGGTCGCCGACATGGTGGAGGTGGTGCCTTATTTACCTCACAGCGAGAGCATTGCCCAGGCCAAAGGGGCCCATGCTTTACTCCTGGTGGTGGATGACTACCGGGGCGCAGAGGGTATCGTTCCCGGAAAGGTTTTTGAGTACATCGGATGCGAGCGACCGGTATTGGCCTTGGCTCCCGAAGGAGCGGTGGCGGAGATCGTCCGCCGAACGCACGCGGGTGAGGTCCTTGGGCAACACGACATAAAAGGAACCGCCGAGGCGGTTCATCGTCTTTTTGAGGAATGGAAAAACACAGGAACGACCGCCTTTCCTGGCGAGGCCAATGAGGTCAAGGCTCTGAGTCGCCGAGAACGAACTCGGGCCTTGGCGTCCTTATTTCATGAAGTGGTAGAAAAGCATGGCAAAAAAACAACGTCGTAAGTCGGAGTCCGCCCCAAAGCCCAAGGTGGAGCGAAGCGCACCCATCACGAAGCACGCGGGTTGGGTTGCCCTTGCGGTCATTCTTCTTTCCCTGGTCGCCTTTTTCTACCCGGTGTTTTTCCAGGGGCAAGGGTTTCAGCCTCCGGACAACATTGCCAGCATGTCTCACAAACCGTTTCTTGAAGAAGCCTTCGACGGAGAGGGATCCTTCCTCGAGCGGTACCCGCTTTGGAATCCCTATGTCTTCTCGGGGATGCCGTCTTTTGGAAGTCTAACCGCTGCTCCTTATACCAACCCCATGAGCTTTGTCTTGAGTTGGTTGTCGGGGGTCTTCAAGGTCCTGTCCTACTACTTCCTGCTCGGCATGTTCATGTGGCTTCTGTTGCGACGCAAAGGTCTTGGGCAGATCCCATCGACCTATGGTGCGCTGGCCTTCATCTTCTGTGCTCATGTGCTCACGCTGATCATGATTGGGCATAATTCTAAGATTGCCACGTTGGTTTTCCTGCCCCTTATTCTTTTGGCCGCCGACGAGATATTCGAAAAGCCTCGCATATTGTGGTGGGCGGTGTTGGCCCTGGGCGTGGGCACCATGATCGTCACATCCCATCTGCAGATCGCCTACTACACCTTGCTCGCCGCCGGTCTGCTTTTCCTTGTGATGACCATTGGGGCTCTCAAAAATCGTATGTCCCCGGTGGGCATCCTTGGTCGATGGGCGTCCTTTGGAACGGCCGTCGGTATTGGCTATTTGGCGAGTTCCGTGATCACGATCGCGGTTCGAGAATACGCAGACTTTTCTATTCGTGGCGGTACCGGTGGGGGATTGCCCTACGACTACGCTACGAGTTGGAGCCTTCACCCCGGAGAGATTTCCACCTTCTTTATTCCTTCCTTCTTTGGTTTTGGGGGAGCCTCCTACTGGGGCTGGATGCCCTTCACGGACAATCCGGTTTACATGGGAATCCTCCCCGTGTTCTTGGCCGTGTTTGCGTTTGTTTGCCGCCCCAAAGACAAGTACAACATCTTCTTGATCATCCTTGGTCTGTTTGCCCTGGTGGTTTCTTTCGGAAAGCACCTCCCCATTCTCTACAACTTCATGTTTGACTTCGTGCCCTACTTCAACAAGTTCCGGGTGCCGGTCATGATCACTTTGCTGCTTCACTTCTCGGTTGCGGTGGGGGCGGCCATTGGTCTCGATCGCCTGCTGCGAAACGCGGCCGATCAGGAGAAGGTCAATCGCCGGAACCTCATGATTGCCGGCGGAGCCATGACCGCCATTTTGGTGTTGCTCGGCGGCATGATGATGAGCGGATCCCTGGATGGAACCATCAGCGCCCGGGCGATTGAACGGGCTCAAGCCTCCAACCCTCAGGCAGCTCAGGCCACGGTGGCCCAGCTCCAGAATTACGGTGCTGGCATCGCAACCGAGGTTCAGAATCTTGCCAAGACCGATTTCGCTCGCGTGCTGGTGATCTTCTTGGCTGGTTTTGGACTGCTTGTGGCAAGCATGCGTCGGATGATTCCTTCTTGGGTCGCCGGCTCGCTGCTGGTTGTCTTAACTCTGATCGATCTAGGTGTGGTGGGGAACAAGGTCGCGGATTATCAATCTCGAGAATCCGACCCCACCCTGTTTGCCGCCACTCCAGCGGTGCAGTTTTTGCAGAGCGATCCCGGGCCTTATCGGATTTTGTCTCTCACCCAGCAAGGGAGCACAAACTGGTATGCCTATTTCAAGATTCCAAACATCCTTGGCTATCACCCCGCCAAGTTGAAGATCTATCAGGATCTAATCGATGACAAAGGGGTGGCCGGGGTTCGCAAGTCTCTTTCCCAACGCAACTTCAATATCCTCGACATGCTTGGGGCCAAGTACATTGTGGCCGATGAGCGCACGGCAGCGGCGGTCATGCAGCTGGACAACACGCGTTTCGAAATGGTGCATCGCGATGGAACCGAAGCGGTTCTCCAAAATCACGGCGTCATGCCGCGATTGTGGTTTGCCAGTAACTACCGCGTGATCCCTGACAACGAAGCTCACTTGGCGGCGGTTGCGAATCCAAGCTGGGACCCGGCGGCAGAAGCGCTCTTGTTTGAAGATGTCGGTTCCATCGATCCTCCAACCGGGGCCACGGCGTCGGTGACCGAGTACTCCCAACGGCGGATCAGTGCCACGGTGAATTCACCGGGTCGTTGCTTGCTCATGATGAGCGAGGTGTTCCTGGATGCAGGTTGGACCGCCACCCTGAACGGCGCGCCGGTGGAAATTCACCGCGGAAACTATGCCCTTCGCTCCATTGTCGTGCCCCCCGGTACTCACGAGTTGGTCATGGAGTTCAACCCAGACTCTTTCCAGCGCGGTGCCGCGATCAGTATCGCTGCCTACGCGGTCATGCTCTTGGCTCTCGGGGTTGGAATTGTTCGAAGCCGTCGCGGTTCCGGATCCGGTTCAGAATCACAGCCCGTGGCCTCGGAAGCTTAAACCAAGCATGTGCGGCATTGCCGGTGCGTTTCAATTCAATGGACCTCAACCTGTAGAAGAGAAAACTCTTCGGGCCATGGCCGACGCCATGGTGCATCGGGGACCCGACGACGAAGGCTACTATGTGAGCCAAGGTCGCGAACTGGGACTCGCCTTCAGGCGGCTTTCCATCGTCGATCTCGCTCTGGGCCACCAGCCCATGAGCACTCCGGACGGTCGCTATACGCTCGTTTTCAATGGGGAAATCTACAACCATCTTGAGATTCGAGCGGAGCTTGAGGCCAAGGGAGTTGCGTTTAAAACGCATAGCGACACCGAGGTGCTGCTTCATCTCTACGCTCATCAGGGCGCGTCGGCCGTAGAACGCGTGAATGGCATGTTCGCCATTGCGGTCTGGGATGCCGAAGACAAGACTCTCTTTCTTGCGCGCGATCGCATGGGAATCAAGCCGCTTTACTATGCGGTGCAAAACGGATCTCTCGTTTTTGCCAGTGAAATCAAGTGCTTGTTTAAGCACCCCCAGGTGACAAGGGAGTTGAATCAAGATGAACTAGCTCGCTACTTCACCTTTCTGTGTCTACCCGCTCCCGAAACTCTGTTTGCTGGAGTTAAAAAGCTTCGCGCTGGTCATCGTGTAACCATCAAAGCGGGTGGTAGTTTTCCTGCGCCCGAGCGTTATTGGAATCCCCTTCCCACCGCTCAGAGCACCCAAACCGAAGAGGCTCTGGTCGAGGAGCTTCGTGATCTGCTTCACACGTCCGTTAAAGATCGCCTCATGGCCGATGTTCCCTTCGGCGCGTTTTTAAGTGGGGGAGTGGACTCGAGCGCCATTGTTTCGATCATGAGCCAACTTCTGGATCGGCCGGTGGAAACCTTTAGTGTGGGTTACAAGAACGATAGTGCGTTTAACGAGTTTCAACATGCTCGCGACACGGCCAAACGGTTTGGAACCAATCATCACGAGGTGGTGATTGATCACAACGACTTCAAAGACTTCCTGCCTCGGCTGGTCCACCATCAAGATGAACCCATCGCCGATCCCGTTTGTGTGCCCCTTTATTACGTAGCCGAGTTGGCTAGAAAGAGCGGGGTGATTGTGGCGCTGGTGGGAGAGGGCGCGGATGAATTGTTTTTTGGGTACACCTTCTTGAATCGTGTGCGTCGCATGGTTGAGAAGTGGTGGCGCCCCCTGTCCGAAACCCCAACCTGGATGCGCGCCATGGCCCTGGGAATGGTGGGGCCTTTTGTCGATCTGGATCGCCGCGACTTCCTACGCCGACTCAAGGATGGGGGGGAACCTTTCCTGGGTGGCGCGGTCACTTTCTATCCCGAAGAGTTGAAACGACTGGCCCCAAGACTCGCCTCGGATCGCAGCCGTGAAGCGATTGTTCGCGATCTCTATGCCGAATACGATGCCACTCAGCCCAAAGATGATTTTCCAAATCGTGCGGGCTACCTTGAGACCATGTACCGACTCCCGGAGTTGCTTCTCATGCGGGTCGACAAGATGACCATGGCCACTTCGGTTGAAGGACGCGTTCCGTTTCTCGATCATCGGATCGTGGAACTGGCTTTTCGCATTCCCGGCGCCCTCAAGGTGAAGGATGAGGTTCCAAAATCCATCCTCAAAAAAGCGGTGGCTCCCTATCTTCCCGATTCGATCATCCATCGAAAGAAGGTTGGTTTTCACGTCCCCGTAACCCGGTGGTTCGAAGAGGTCCTGGCCCCCATGGCAGATGATGTCCTCTTTAGCCCCGAATTGGAGAAGCTCGGGATTTGGGATCAAAAGGTGGTGAAGGAGCTTTTGGCCAAGCAGAAAGCGGGTTCCGGAAACTACGGCATGCGCATCTGGAGCTTGGTGAATTTTGGCCTTTGGCACCGGCATTGGTTTGAGGAGTAGGCCTCAGAACGGCAACCGGGTACTTTCGCCCAGGCAGGGCCCAAAGCCCTGAGCCCCCCGGTTCAGGCGCTTCCTGGCGCTGGTCCCAGGCCCTTCAAAATGATATTCTTACGGGTCTTAACCTACGTCCTGTGAGCCATTTAGGCGCTTCTACGGGCGCGTATTACTTGGGGGATACCCCTGCGGAGGAAAGTTGAGCAAAGCTCGTGCGTTGGTTTTAGGGGGAGCGGGGTTCTTGGG
>JABDJR010000418.1 GCA_013003415.1 Candidatus Eiseniibacteriota bacterium
AGGTGGAACTGAACTCGGAAGATGTGGATGCCTTGGAGACCTTGGCTCTAGGACTCCTGCGCGCGAACGAGGTTGAGGAGGCGGGCAGAGTTGTACTCCGGATGGAGAATCTGGAGGGGGCCGCGGGGCGTGTTTCTCACCTTAAGGGAACCATGGCCCTTCAAGCTGGAAACATGGAAGCGGCTCACAAACACATGGAAGAAGCTTTTGCGTTTGAGCCGGAGAACGGAGACATTGCCCTCAGCTATGCGCGTGTTTTACTGCAGCGAAGAGACCCCAAGGCCAAACAAGTGGTGGCCGTTGCCGCCGAGCGGTTACCTCGGCGTTGGGACGCTCAGTACATGGCGGGGCGTTTAGCTCTTTCCGATGGTGAGGTAGATACAGCGGTAAAGCATTTGCGGCGAGCGCGAGTCGATAACCCGGACTTTGTGGACACCTACCTCCAGTTGGCTCGGGCTTACGAACTGAACTCCGAGCCCGCCAAAAGCGAACGATGCCTGCGCGATCTCATCGACCGGTTTCCCAGCCTTCCGGAAGGCTATCTGGCTTTGGCCGAACTCTTTCGCTCTCGAGGCGACACGGAGTCTGCGGTGGCAATCCAAAACCAAATGCCGAAATAGATCGACTCGCCGCGCAAACGTGGCTCGCTCTGAACCGCGGCGATTGGCTGATGCCGCCTTAGACCTTTGGATTAGCGGGCTTCACCAAAGCGCAAATGATATTCGTTCTCCACTCGCGCATGGCGTTGGTTTCTAAGATCCGAATCCAGATGTACTCAAAAAACGCAAAGGGTGGGAACACCGAGAACTCAGCCACGTTGTTGAAGAGGTGGATTTTCTTAACCTCATAGCCAACCTGGGTCGCAATGGCCTCGATTTGCTTGGTGGAGTTGGCTTGGTAGTGGGCCGGAAACACATCTTCGGCTGCGCGATCCTCTAGCAGGCGAGCGAGCGGTTTCTTGAGAAACTCGGGAAGTAGCCGGGCGAAGAGTGTTTTGTAGCCGTCCATGTTCACGGTATGAAACAGGAACACTCCACCGGGCTCGAGGACGCGATAGATTTCGGCGAACTGCTTTTCCGCATCGTCGAGATGCTCGACAACCATGTTGCTGGTCATGAACCCGAATTGGTTGTCCTTAAACGCCAACTCGGAAATGCTTCCTCTTAGGAGATGCTTGATGGTGCGTGCTTTCTTCAAGGAAAGCATGTCGTAGTCGAGACCCACCACGAAGGAACACGCTCCAAGCAACTCTTTCTCTTCTTCGTATCGCCACTCGGGGAGCAAGTGGTGTCCACAACCTAGGTCGAGCCAAGACCGCTCGGGGATCATCTCTTCACGGATGGCGTCTTCGTACACGTACTGCGAGTACCGCAAACCCGGTACGAAAAGACGGCGGAAGAGATTGCTGATCTTGAAGAGGGTAGAACGCATAGGTGGGGACAAAGAAAAGGGCCGGCCCCGTTCAGGACCGGCCCAATCTTTAGATTCTAACTACACCCGCTGGTAGCGCCGCAGTTGCCACACTTATAGCAAGAACCACCACGGTACATGATGGTGCCGCACACATGACAAGGCGGTGCATCTTCTTGGGTTCTGAACCCGCGTTCGGATGTACCGGTGGAGCCGGCGTCAACCGTGGCCGCAGCCGCGGCTTTGGCCGCCGGAGTGGCTACCGGATTGGTGTTCCCGTTCGTTTCGGGGATTCGAGTTTGAATACCCACCTGTGCCTGGCTTTCCACATCCATGAATCGACTCGCCAACCACCGGAAAATGTAGTCGGTGATTGATTTGGCGATGGGAATCTCTGGATTGTTGGTAAAGCCGGCCGGCTCGAAACGCGAATGGCTGAACTTGTCGACCAACACCTTCAGGGGCACTCCATACTGAAGCGCCATGGAGATGGAGGTGGCAAAGCTGTCCATGAGTCCGCTGACCACACTTCCCTGCTTGGCCATGACGATGAAGATCTCTCCCGGATATCCATCTTCGTACATGCCAACCGTGACATAACCCTCGTGTCCTCCGATGGAGAACTTGTGGGTAATGGCCTGACGTTCGTCGGGAAGACGACGGCGATAGGGACGCGGCGAACCGACGTCGGCGGTTGCTTTTTCGAGCCCGCTTTCGTCTTTTTTGGTGGACAGGGGCTGGGTGCGTTTGGACCCGTCGCGATAGATGGCCACCGCCTTCAAACCAAGACGCCATGCCTCCATGTAGGCTTCGCTGATTTCCTCGACCGTGGCCTCGCTGGGCATGTTGATGGTCTTGGAAATAGCTCCGGACAGGAACGGCTGCACCGCCGCCATCATCCGCAAGTGACCCATATGGTGAATGGAACGTTGGCCGCCCGCAGGCTTGAAGGAGCAATCGAACACCGAAAGATGTTCTTCTTTCAGGTGAGGCGCGCCTTCGATGGTGCCGGTTTGATCGATGTGAGCAACGATGGCTTCACGTTCTTCGCCTGAGTAGTGAAGACGCTCAAGAGCGGTCTTCACGGTTTGGTTGACGATCTTCATCATGCCGCCACCAACCAACTTCTTGTACTTCACCAGAGCAAGCTCTGGCTCGACGCCGGTGGTGTCGCAATCCATCATGAAACCGATGGTCCCGGTGGGTGCCAAAACCGTAGCTTGGCTATTCCGGAATCCGTACTCACCACCCAAAGTGCGAGCCTGGTTCCAGGCTTCGGTGGCCGCTTCCATGAGATCCTCGGGAACAAGTTTCCCGTCGATTTCTGCGACGGCCTCGCGATGCATGTCGATCACCTCAAGCATGCAGTCGGCGTTCTTCGCATAACCATCGAAAGGCCCCTTTTGCGCAGCAATGCGGGCCGAAGTGGCGTAGGCCTGACCGCACATGACTGCGGTCAGAGCGCCCGCAATGCCTCGACCTTGATCGCTGTCGTAAGGAACACCCCAACCCATGAGTAGGGCGCCAAGATTGGCGTAGCCCAAACCAAGGGGCCGATAGGCATGGCTATTGGCATCGATTTCGGGGGTTGGATAGGAAGAGTTTCCAACAATGATCTCCATGGCAGTGGAGGTCACGTCGACCGCGTAACGGTAAGCATCGACGTCGAACCACTCCTGATCATCCAAGAACTTGCGCAGATTCAACGACGCTAAGTTGCAGGCCGTGTTGTCGAGGAACATGTACTCGCTACACGGATTGGATGCGTGGATACGGTCGGAGTTCTTGCAGGTATGCCAGCGGTTGATGGTGGAATCGAACTGCATTCCCGGGTCGCCGCAGACATGAGTGGCCTCGGAGATTTCTTTGAGAATGTCGGTTGCCTTGAAGGTTTTTGAAGGCGTGTGATCCATGACCGTGTAGGTCACCCATTCTTTGTCTTTCTCGACCGCTTCCATGAACTCGTCGGAGACGCGAACGCTATGGTTGGCATTCTGATAGGCCACCGAATCGTAGGCTCCGCCGGGGATGTTGAAACCACCGTCGTAACCGGCATCGATCAGAGCCCAGGCTTTCTTTTCTTCAACCTCTTTGCATCGAATGAAGTCCATGACGTCTGGGTGGTCAACATCGAGAATGACCATTTTGGCCGCTCTACGGGTAGTTCCTCCCGACTTAATGACTCCGGCAAAAGCGTCGAAGCCCTTCATAAAGGAAACGGGTCCGGAAGCCGTGCCCCCTCCCCCTAAAACTTCGTTTGAGGAACGGATTTTGGAAAGGTTGCTTCCGGTTCCGGATCCCCATTTGAAAAGCATGCCCTCGGTCTTGGCAAGGTCGAGGATGCTCTCCATGGTGTCGTCGACAGCATTAATAAAGCATGCCGAGCATTGCGGTTTTTCGACCGCGCCGAGGTTGAACCAAACTGGGCTGTTAAAGGCCATCTTTTGGTGAAGAAGTAGGTGTTTTAGCTCGGCGTGAAAGGTGTCTCTGTCTTCTTCGGAGGCAAAATAGCCTCCCTCAAAACCCCAATAAGCGATCGTGTCGGCCACGCGGCCGATAAGCTGGCGGACGCTCGTTTCTCGTGCGTCTGTTCCTTTTTGCCCCCGAAAATATTTGGACGAAACCACATTCATGGCCGTCATCGACCAGGTGTTGGGAATCTCAACGTCGCCCTGCTCAAAAACGACATCGCCTTTCTCATTGGTGATTGAGGCGTTTCGTGTTTCCCAGGTTACTTGGTCGAATGGGTCGATACCCGGCGTGGTAAATCGTCTTTCAAATCGGAGACCGCCCTCCAGATCGGCCCCCGGCGTACTTCCCCCCGAGCGGGCTTTCGCCGAATCGACTAAGTCGTTATTCGGCTTAGGCTTTCTTGGCATATAGGTGCTCCCTCCTTAAAAGATACTAGGCGAACCTATTTTTTACTCGCGAAGGAGAAACATCGTCAAGCAAAAATACAAATTCCTGTAGGTTGTTGCCCTACAGACCCCAACATGTTGTGGAAACGTGTTAGCAACAGGTCCCCCTCCATCGTTGTCAAAACCACAACGTAAAATGATTGTTTTCGGCTCGGAGAGGGGTTGAAGGCCAAAAACTGAAGCAAAGAAAAAGCCGGCGCGTTGGAACACACCGGCGATTTCGAAAAACTGCGAAAAACCTAGAAGCGCAATCGCGTCGCGATTGAGAGATTGCTCAAGCTGCGACTCTCTCTTGTTTTTTCGGCAAAGGGATTGAAGTCCGGGTCGAAGGACTGGAAGAAATATTTGTCGATATCGTAGCGAACGGTTTCCGCACCCAGATCGATTTCAAAAGCTCCGAAGTGAAAACCAAGTCCGAACGTAAATGCTGTCGCGTCGACACCCGAGCCGCGGAAGAACAAGTCCTGAAACTCTAAAACGTCTCTAAGCGTGTCTTCGATTACATTTGGGTTCACACCATCGGGTGGGGTGGCATCGTTCACGACGTAGCGCCAATAGCTGTCTACAAGGCCTGTATAGTCAAAGTCGTCGGCGATCTCTACGTTCGAAATGGCCAACGTTTCGGTTCTGAAACCAAGAC
>JABDJR010000426.1 GCA_013003415.1 Candidatus Eiseniibacteriota bacterium
GGGTTCAGCTGGGTCGCCAGGCTGAATGGAAAGTGACTTTCTAACTTCCGAGCGCCCGAAAGGCGTCTTCATCACGATTCACAACCACAAAAGCATCCCAGGCCCCCACGGCAAAGACAGAGGCAATCTGAGGGTGGGGAGAAGAAACGGCAACCTACCCCCCGTGACGAACCGTTTTCTGGGCTAACGCAATGAGCATTCCCAAGCCGGTGCTGTTGATCTGTGGTACAGCAGCCAGATTGAGTACCACTTGCGTCTCAGGGCGCTCGATCAGTTCTCGTTCAACTCGCTGGATCGCGTCGATACTCTCTCGGCTCCCCACTAAGGCGCGTGAAATAACGACTAACGCCGTACCGCTCACCGTTCTGATCGAGATGTTCATGACCACAGCTCCCCGGATGGGGGGCGGCCGCAACGTCTCCCCTAGCCGCCCCCCGTAGAACGCATTACCGAATAACCGTGACTTTGTTGGTGAGAATTTCATTTTGCGTTACAACGGACACGAAATAGATTCCTCCACGAACAAGCGCTCCATTCTCGTCGCGACCATCCCAGCCAGATTGAATCTGATCAATGCCGCGAGGTGGAACTTCGAGATACCGAACAAGCCGGCCCGCCACATCAAAGATGCGAATCGAGGCCCGCTCTCTTCCCGCTAACGTTCCACTCAAGGTGATACCCCTGGTGGTTGGATTTGGAGCCACTCGAATCACTGACAGAGTGGTTGGCAAATCGCGGGCGGCATGGAGTTCGCTGGTCTGGTCTCCAGGAAAAGCAATACGCTCTTTTGCTTCAACCAGGGCTGGTGAAGCAAGCAGGAAAAGGAAAGCGATCACCGGCGCAAAAGCGTTTAAGGATCGCTTGCCTTGGGTGACAGTTTCAGAAGTTCGCGAATGCCGTTGAAGTGGATTCAAGTTTCGCATGAGTCTCTCCTTTTCGTTTACGCTCTTGGAACAAGAGGCTTTCTAAAACTACGCTCCAGAACATGGGAGAGTTGCCAGTTTTGAAAGGCTTTGTGCATCGTTTGCGAGATTTTTTCAAGATTAGTATTTTCTTTCGCTCGGCTTCGTTTTTTCTCCAACTTAATGTTTTGAAACTTGTAATTATTAGAGGCATGATTACGCAACGTCAGGAACACAAAAGGATTTCAATGCCAAAATCACCCCCCATTCGAGACTTCCGCCCGTTCATTGTCTGCGACGAAGAAACGTTTCCCCAGTGTCGGAGCTTCTACCTCGACCTCGGATTCGAGATTCTCTGGGAGAGTCCAAATGTGGTGGAGTTTGCCACCGGTTATGGGGCGCAGAGGTTTTTACTGACTTCACACATCGGGCTAGACGCAGCCCGAATTGGCGTTTTCCATTTCTGGGTGGACGATGTCGACGCATGGCATGAGCACGTCAAAAAGATCGACTTCAGCAAATACCCTAAAAGCAGTTTTGCCGAACCCTCGGTGGCAGAGTGGGGATGGCGTATTCTTTACGTTTGGGACCCCTTTGGAACGCTGCTTCACATTGCCGAGCCCCACAGCGAAGAGAACAAGAAGTTCTTTCGTGAAGCACCCTGGATGGAACGATCCTGAGCGACAGCTAACCCCTAAGGCTATTCCTGAGTGCTGATCACTCTATTTCCTAGCCCAGTTCAGGCCTTGTTCAACCCCTACCATGAACACGCCAAATGAGTTCACGAAACGGCGCAACGGACCCGCCTCGTTTTCTAATCAGTAGATAATTGTTATTGATCATCGTCAAATGTCTAGTGTACGTTGGGTTTAGACAGATGACTGGACGTGCCAGATAGAGTGAGGGCTCTATCTCAGTACATCGGTCCACCCGCAAGCCCACTTGCGGGAAGCTGCCTAGAACAACTTGCGCTCTTCCTATTTCCATAAATACGGTGCCGCGCTATCTCTTTGTCCAGAAGGAGCTATCGATGAAGCGTTCTTTGCTCGCACTTGTGAGTTTGGTCATGGCTTTGACTATCACAAGCACTCTCTCCGCTCAAAACTTCCCTGTTGAGTACAACGGACCCAATGGCCAAGCTGTGACGGGCGACCGTTGCGCGACTTACATTCCTAGCGCGGCTGAACAAGAGGCTGTGCAGAAACAGGTCGAAGAATGGCTCAGAAACAACGACCTTCCTGAAAACTACGCCGCAGCGGCAATCACCACCATTCCGGTTGCGTTCCACGTCGTACGAAGTGACGCAGGCGCTTGGGGTGTCACCACCACCCAGATCAACGACCAAATGGCGGTCTTGAATGCAGCCTTTGCCAGCACGAACTTCCAGTTCTCGCTCGCGAGTGTTGACTACACCAACAACACCACCTGGTCGACACACCAGTACGGCTCGCAAAACGAAGTGAACATGAAAAGCGCGTTGGCTATCGACCCAACCACAACGCTAAACTTCTACACCTGCAATATTGGCGGCGGCTTGCTCGGCTACGCCACCTTCCCGGACATGTACCCCGAGAACAGCTTCATGCACGGTGTGGTTTGCTTGTACTCGTCCCTTCCGGGCGGATCCGCAGCGCCTTACAACCTTGGCGACACCGGAACTCACGAAGTAGGTCACTTCGTTGGGCTCTATCACACCTTCCAAGGTGGTTGTAACGGAAACGGCGACTTTGTGGCCGACACGCCTGCCGAAGCCAGCCCGGCTTACGGTTGCCCCATTGGTCGCGACACCTGCACCGGCGGCGGTCCCGACCCGGTTGAAAACTTCATGGACTACACCGACGACGCTTGCATGAATCATTTCACGCAAGGTCAGTCCGATCGAGCCGATCAGCAAATGGCGGCCTTCCGACCGGGCATGTTGGCCCCTCCGTGTAGCCCCGCTGCGGTGGCAGACTTCACGGCGAACACCACGTCTGGTGTGGCACCTCTGTCCGTGAATTTCACGGACCAATCAACCGGTGGGCCATTCACCAGCCACAGCTGGGACTTTGGCGATGGCGGCTCTTCTTCGGCGGCTAACCCATCTCACAACTACGCGAATCCCGGCACCTACACGGTTTCTTTGACCGTAACCAACGCCTGCGGTTCTGACTCCGAAACCAAAACCGATTACATCACGGTCACCAATCCTGGTGGTAGTTGGG
>JABDJR010000431.1 GCA_013003415.1 Candidatus Eiseniibacteriota bacterium
GGCTGGGGGCACAGCACTTGGAAAGAGGGGCGAGCCTTGGCGGAACGTGCACAAGCGCGAAAACTGTGGCTGTACCATCACCACCCACAACGCACCGACGCTCAGATGGACGCTCTCCTCAAAGAGGCGCGAGAATCGTTCCCGGAAACGGACGGCGCTCGTGAAGGCCTTGTCATTCGTTTGAATTAAGAGGAACCATGGAAGAATCGCCGACCCAAGTCTTACAGACCGTGATGCCAAGCCTTCAACAAGGGGCGTGGTTTCTTGGGATCATCCTATTGACCTGGTTGCTCTTCTTGCCGGTCTGGATGCGGGGGAGAGGCAAAGGGGTTACAGAAACACGACAATCTCTTCTAGGGATCGCCTACCCGGTCATTGTCATTGTGGTCACGGTCGTGGCTGTCGTAACGAACCTGTTTCCCAAAGATGATCCCCAAGACGCCACACGACTGAACGCCTGGTTTACCTTTTGGGCTCTAATCGTCCTCATTAAGGTGCTGAACACGCTTGCCCTCAGTGTTTTTGAGCGGCAGCAGCGCCCGTTTCCGATTCCCCCTTTGCTCTATCGCTTGCTTCTTGCGGTCTTGTACACCACCGCGTTCCTGGGAGCGATCAAGCTTGTGGGGAATGTGGACATTACCCCCGTCCTGGCGACTTCGGCTGTGCTTACGATGGTGCTGGGTTTTGCCCTTCAAGGCGTGTTGGGCAATCTCTTAGCCGGAATGTCCCTGAGTCTCGTGCGAACGGTAGAGGTGGGCAATCTAATTGGGGTAGATGGAGTAGAGGGAATCGTAGTGAACACGAATTGGCGTGAGACCATGATTCGGACTCGAGACGATGACTATGTGTATATCCCCAATCATTTCTTGGCATCCCATCGGGTCACCAATTTCAGCAAGCCCGAGCAGTCCCACCGTCATCATATCGATGTGGGGGCGAGTTACTCAGACGCTCCCGGTGAGGTGATCGAAGCGCTTGTGGAGGCGGCTCAAGATTCTGGGGTTGCTCATGACAAGCCAAGCCCACGAGCCGTCATCACCGCTTATCTCGACTTTGGAATCAACTACCGTCTGTACTTTTGGACGAATCGTTACTGGCAGCGCTATCAGGTAGAAGGTGAAGTGGGCCGTCACATTTGGTACAAGTTCAAGCGCCGCGGCATTGAGATTCCTTTCCCAATGAGCGACAAGTTGCTGAACGACTTCATGGCGGTGGTCTATAACCAACGGAAACTGCCACCTTCGGAAGGCGAGTCCGAACGACTGCTCAATGAACTTCGTAATAGTGATTTCCTTAAAGACCCCGGGGCCAAAGAAGAGTCCCTACTCTCTGATGAAACGGTTGGGACCCTTGCCAAACACTGTCATTTCGCTCGCTATACCAAGGGAGAAACCCTATTCCGGCAAGGGGAGGCCGGCGACTCTTGTTACGTTGTGGTGAGTGGATCCGTTTCCGGCTCCATCACCTTCAAAGACGGTGGGCGCTCCCAAACCACCACCTTCACCACCGAACCGGGCAAGGTTTTTGGTGAGATGTCGCTACTGACCGGGGCGCCTCGTACCGCCACGGGCAAAATTGAAGAGGAAACCGAACTCATCGAGATTCCGGGTCATGCCTTCGCTCAGTTCTTAGCCGAACATGATTCGGTCATGGAGCAGATTGCCAAGACCGCAGCCGAGCGAAACAAAAAGAACCAAGAGTTCCTCATGAAGATTGAAGACCTCTCGGCTCAAGATGTAGAAACAAGTTGCGATGAACACAAAGTGATCAACCGACTGAAGCACCTTGCTTCGTGGGGCAAAAAGTTGATCGGTTAGCGAGCTCGCTCGGGTTCGGTGTCCCAAGACAGTCGAACCCCCATCCCAAACTCGCGACGATCCAGTCTCGAAATCCACGGCACCGCTTTCCAAGTTTCTACCCGCACCGCGGAACCGATGACGGCCCCCAAGGCGGCTCCCACTAGCGCTCCCCCAATAAGACCACTGGCACTACCGTCTTCAAACCTAAGATCCGGCTCGCCATATTCGTCGTAGTAGACATGAGAGCTGCTGGAGGCGAGCAGTCCCACGATCGAACCTAAAGCTAACCCAGCAACCGCGCCGTAGGCAGTGCCTCGCACCGAGCCTTCGGAAATCTGAAACCGTTGGATGTCGTACCACGGAATGCGAAGGCGTGAGCCGTCGATGTCCATCTCTAGAACGACGTCTTCTTCATCAGAAGAGATGACGGTACCCACGGACTCGCAGAGGTCGCGTTCGTAGGTGGTAACCCGGACACGGGTCCCCGGGGCGACAACTTCGGCGTAGGCGCTCGAGGTCAGCGAGGTAAGAAGCAAGGCGGAAAGAATGAGATAACGAATAGTCATGGCGGAATCCCCTTTATAAGTGGCCTGTCGTGTTGACGGGCTTGGTGCCCTCAATATCAAGGAACGTGCCACGGAAAGAGGGAGCTAGAACCTGCCTGGATTCGCGTCCTGAGGCGAATCCTGAAGAGCAAACAGCGCTACTGAGACCGCAGGGGTGAAGCTTCTCCGTCACACCTGTTGTTGAAATGAAACGGGGCGGATTCGCCTTGGCGCGGGGCGTGAATTTGACCCTCAAAATAGGCTAGAATAGTCGGCTTCAGTTTTGTCTCCACATACAAACCAACAGGAGAATGCCTTGAGACGACTACTAGGGATTATTGGGCTTTCCATGGCCCTTTTTGTGAATGCTTGCGGGGATAGCGATTCCGTTACAACGCCTGAAACCGGAGCTCGGATTTCCGACGTGGTTGTTCAAATCAATCCGAACAACGCTCTATCCACTCGTGTGGATTTCAAGTCCGATGGAATTGTTGAAGCAAAAGTGGTCTTTGAAGACGCGGCCGGAAATGTGAGCGAAAGCCCCTATCAGGGGGTTCGTGGGGAAGAAAGCTCTCTTTATGCC
>JABDJR010000434.1 GCA_013003415.1 Candidatus Eiseniibacteriota bacterium
TTGTCCACGTCATTGCTCGCAACCGTCACATCGCCGTTCTTGTTTCCTGCGGTGCCGGTATCCATGCCAATGGTGTGCATGTTGTTGCCACCACCAGCCGGCTCCATGAAGGTGCCACCGGGGGCGGTGAATCCTGCCGAAGGGGTAAGGTCGTAGTCCAAGTCATCGGCCGGTGTCACCGCGATGTTGGTGACGTTCAGAGTTTGGTTGGCGGTGGCTCCTACGATCACGGTACCAAAGTTCAGGCTTGCATCGGCGCTGGCAATGGCCGGCACCTGGAAGTCCATGAACACCGGTAAGTGATCGGAAGCTCGCTCAAGCGCGTCGGCTACAACCTGCCCCTCAGGAATGGTGGGAGCGTCGGAAATAGCAGCGTTGAAGTGGCTTCCGTCTTGGCCATAGGCTTCATAGGTCGACTCAATTTGGTCGAGACCGTTTCCGTCATCCAGAGCGCTGCTGGTGAGGATAATGTCGAAGCGATCATCCATACCGCCGCTGGCACCGCCGTCACCCGGGCTCAAGCTGCCGGTACGGGTGCTTTGGGTGTGGATGAAACGGAAGTTGAAGTTGTTGTACCAGGTGCCCGGCGTGTTGATGGGGTCGAAGAGACGTCCATCATTGTTGGCTTGGCTCTGGGTCAACTCTTGGTAAGCGCCTTCGGTGGAAGATCGCATGTTGAAGTCACCAAGAAGAATGAAGTTGTCGGTGGACGAAAAGTTCGTGTTCAAGAACAAACGAAGACGATCGGCCTCTGCCTGGCGGGTGCTCTGATCACTACCGGATGACCCGGCCTTGAAGTGATGGGAAAAAAGCGTAACCTCGGCTGCGGAAGAAGCGTAGCCATCGGGGCGCACTGTGTAGTAGGCAATGTCTCGTGGCGAGTTTCCAAGGGTGTCCGCCAACACCACATCGACTGCGTTAATGCGATAAAACATGCCCTGGTTGAAACTCTGACTGGGATCGTTGAAGAAAGTGGCGATGGCCCATTGACCAGGTTCCACCACATTCAAGACATTGTTCAAGAAGTTGTTCATGGCGGTTTGGTCTTGGACTTCTTGAACCGCGAGCACATCGACGCTGCTTAGGTTCGTCATCACAGTACGAAACGCAGGGTCGCGAACCGTGAGCTGATTGTCGTAGTTCAGAAGGTTGTAGGTACAGATACGCAACGCCGAAGCAGGTTGCGCAAACGCCGGAACGAGAAACAAGGCCAAAACAAATAACCAGACCAGACGGGTGATCGAACCGCTGGGTCGTTGCGCACGGGTGGGCAGATTCATTGGCTGCTAATTCCTGTTGGTGAGAGGTTACTGAAGAATGCCCACAACGAGGCCCTCCTGAGAGCAGCGATGGGGGTTAATAAGTTTACATCAAGACGCGCCGGTCTCAAAACACCCTGCGGCTTAGGCGGTTTAAAACTAACGATTTAACTAACCTGAAGGCCATTTCAAACGGGACCTAGGGAGTCCAGGATACTAAAGGCGGACGCACCTCTCCCTATCCATAACTTAGACCTGAAAATTGCGATCTGGTCACAAAAATCCATGATATCTGCGCCCCGGGCATCGAGTTGGCTGCCCAGGGCCAGACTAAAAATACAGATTGCCCTTTTTAGAGCGGATTGCGGGCTTTTAGGGCACCTTCACCACCCGTACGGTGTGGCCAAAGCCTTGGCTTCTAAGTAGATACACACCGTTTGGAACGACCAAACCCCGTTCGTCCCGCCCATCCCAAGAGAGAAAGCCGCCAGACCCTTTTAAGAACCTGACCCGCGCTCCTCGGATATCAAAAACCTCTAGGTGGTGACCCGGAACACGGGTGGCGTGCCGAAACGGATTTGGCCAGGCCCGAGGTCCCGCCAAAGCCAACTCTTCTTCGTGGATCCCCGTGGTTTCGGCTGCCACCAAGACAAGTGCTGTATCAACCGCTGCCGGGACCGGCCCCATCCAACTTCGAAAACGAAGATCATCGGAGTCGGTGGCGTCGGGAACCCGGTAAGCCACAAGGCAGGCATTCCCAAGGCGGGTTACGGCTCCATCGGCAGCAAACTCCGAGGGCGGTGTGATTTCGTAGCCCCCAGACGGGGTCAACGCTCCCACCGAATCCATCACCGCCCACTTCAAAGAACGGCCTCCCCCGTCTTGGTGCGTCCACAGGAGATCGTACTGCGACCCCTCGCCATAGACTTTGGGGATCATTTGTAGACCCAAACCAGTGGTCAGAGTTGTGGGGGCGCCGACGGGGTAGCCGCTAGCATCGAGTTGCTGCTGGACTAGGTCGCCTCCATCAGCTCCCGGCGTGTGCCAAACCACAACCGCATGACTCCCGCCGGCGGCCAAGGTTGGGTTGCTGTTGAGTTCTCCCCAAGCCGTGAGGGGAGCATGGGTGATCACGTGATTTCCCGAAGCGTCCCAGAATCCCACCCTAACCCGTCGCGTTCCCGCTGCGGGCTGTTCCGTCCACGCGGCAAGAAACCCCAAGGACGTGGTTGTCACCGCCAAGTTGCTCGGCGCAATCCCAACCGAAAGAGGAACCCCGCCGGGATCCAAGAGACCTCCCAACTTGTCCCATCTCGCAAATCGAAGCGTGCCTTGAAGCGAATCTTCCCAAAGAAGCAAGGCGATGGAAGACGACACCGCGAGTACAGGTCGACGCCCCTCACCTTGATTCAAAGACACCGGAGTTAGGGCCGCAATGGCATCGGTTTCTAAGACCGATGCTGCCTGCACTGTAATGCTGCCGTCGGATCCCCA
>JABDJR010000451.1 GCA_013003415.1 Candidatus Eiseniibacteriota bacterium
GTATCAACAAAAGAAGCCCTGGACCTTAAGCGCGGGCGATCTTGAACTGATCCCCTTGGCAAAACGCCTCACAGGAACCGCCGCCAATGTCCAGATACTTGGCATTGATCTCAAGCACACAAATCTCGACTCGATTGAAGTCCGGCTCGATGGCGATTCGTTGCGGGTTGAAGTTCCCCGCGGCAAACAACTTTGGCTTGAGCATTCCGACAGCTGGAAGCCAATCTCAAAACCCAGGGCACAAGAAAAAGGGCCACGACGTTACGGTGCCTTCAAAGATGTATTTCAAAATAAGGTTCAGTTCGTGGTGGGTACTCAGGGGACGAAACGAGAGAACGCTTGGGCTTTAGCTCGTGCGCGCTATGACGCGGAGTATCTTTGGTACCAGGGTAACGGTTCGATCGATGTTCTCTTAGATACCATGTTCGACCCCGAAAGTGAGCCGCATCGGAATGTGGTCTTGTACGGTAACGAAGACACGCACGAGGATTGGGATGCCTTATGGAGAGGTTCGTCGGTGGAGGTCCGTTCCGATCAGGTCCGCGTTGGTGACAAAAAGCTCGTGGGATCCGATCTTGCGGTTTTTGCCGTGCGGCCGCGACCGGGAAGTGCGAAGAGTTTGGTTGGCGTGATCTCCGCCACCGGGATGACGGGGTTCAATCTCATTGAGGGTCGCCCCTATCTTGCCCCCGGGTTTGCCTATCCCGACTTCACCGTATTTCGTGCTAGGGAAGAGTCTCTAGTCGAAGCGGCCGGCTTCTTCAAGAACGACTGGTCTTGGGACAAGCAGAACGTAGCTTGGCGCGAGTAGTCTACTCAAGCGCCCTACCTATCTCTTAGTTCGTTTCTTTCCCTCAGCGCTCAAGGCCATTTTCGGGTTTCGCTTTAAGGTTTTGATGTGCTCGACTCGACGAAAACGAAGGGCCGACCAGTCTTCGTCAATCGCCACCATCCGCACGCCTTCAAAACCAGCTTTGCCTATCGATTCCCAGCCACGATCCCGATCGAAATCGCACTCGTATTTCTTGGAGCTTTTCTTAGGGTAAGCAAACCACACCACCGGATCTTCGCCCTTGGTTCCCTTAAGGTTCTTAGCCGCCTTCTCGATTTGTTTCTGTGTGGTGACGAAGCAAATGGTAAAGCTCACCTTGCTCGCCGCGGTAAATCGTGATCGCACGGACACGTTTTTGAGCTGCTTGAGTTCTTTCTCAAAGGATTCTGGCGCATTCACAATATGAATGGGTGACTGCCCTTTCAAGTTCAACTTTTTCCAAAGTCCGGTCATAGCAGGTCTCCCCTAGATTTTAGAAACGAACTCCGAGGCCAAACAAGAAATGAAAGGCGACATTCGTGAACCGGGCACTCCCGCCATTCACTGGAACATGGACCGGGGCCACGGTGGAACGCCCCTCCCCCACGAGCGAAAAGCGCTCCGAGAGTTCGAAATCGGTCCCTGCCCCGAGCAAGAGTGCAGGCCCAATGACTCGGTAGCCCGTGCCGAGAATACCCCGAGATTGGTCGTAAGACCTGCCTCGAACCGTACTCTCCGGATGGCCAAAGACAGGGCCCGCTCCAACCCGGAGATCGATCATCTTCACTTGTTTGGTGTATTGAAGCGTGACGATGTTGAAGCCGTGGGTCACGGAGAAAAAATCAATGGGTTCGGGAGGGTGCTCTAAGAATAACTTGTGGTGGTTGAACTCAAGCCGCCAGGGCGAGTCGGCGAGCCCGATGCGAATCGCATAATAGATAGGGCTTACAAAGGGTTCGGATCGGAAGGAAGCCGTGAACTCAAGATCGGGCTGCCCCCTCTCTTTTAGGGTGAGCGGGGTTCCGGCGTTCTGCACCGCCCCCCCAAGTAGCTCCAGCTGCACCCGCGATCCGGCGGTTGCATCGCTGACGAAGAAAACGGCACCGATTAAGAGTGCTAGCAGGAAACAATGCTTCATAGGGGTTAAGATTACCACTCCAGTCGTAGCACGGTTCAAATTCTCCTGCTCGAGAGACGCCATTGAAGCCTGTACCAACACGCCCTCCTCATACGGTTCGCGATACCGACGCCGCCGACTCCCTGGAGTTGTTCGTGATTACGGCAGTGGCTTCCATTCTCGCGGTGCGCGGCTATCTGCATCTCGCCGTGTATCCACAGGTTGCCGCGGGAACCCTCCACATTGCTCACATGCTCTGGGGCGGGCTTTTCATGCTGGTCGCGATTGTCATGTTGATCACCTTCTGGAATCCACGCATCAGGCGGGGTGCGACCATGCTTGCCGGGATTGGATGGGGCACCTTCATTGACGAATTGGGAAAGTTCATCACGAAAGATAACGACTACTTTTTCCAGCCGACTTTCGCCCTCATCTATGTTTCTTTTGTCATTCTCCTCATCATCTTTCGTGCCCTCGCTCGACCCGAATCCTTTAGTCCCGAAGAAATCGAGGTGAACGAACAGCTGCGAGATCATCTCAGCACCGCAGACAAGGCGACCTCCATTACCGGACGCGCAGGGAACTTCGTTCTGCGGCGACGAGCGCAAGTGAGAAGCGTCTATGAATATTTCTCAGCCAAGCCTTGGTTCGATGAACTCCTGATCGGGATTTTCGTCTCGGTTGCCCTATTGAATCTCATCAAGGTAGGTTGGTACTGGTGGACCGAACGCACCCTCGTATCCGACATTTCTCCTTTTGAACTTGCCATTGCCATTGCCAGTGGTGGGTTGGTGTGGCTGGGCATCCTCAACCTTCGTCGGTCTCGCCTTGCGGCCATGCGTTGGTTCCAGCGCTCCTCCGTAGTGACCCTCCTCCTGGCCACACCCTTGCAGTTCTATCACCATCAACTCGGTGCATTGGTAGGATTCTCAGGCACCCTGAGTCTCTACATCGTCTTACGCTATGCCATCCGCAACGAAGAAAAGACACAGTTAAAACTCTAGGCTGGTTTGGGTTACACTTCATGCACACTTTTACGGGGAGACAGAGTTGATCGGCACAACGCTAGCGAACTACAAAATATTGTCCAAACTGGGTGAGGGTGGCATGGGCACCGTTTACCTTGCTGAGGATCAACGGTTAGGGCGTCAAGTCGCCCTGAAAGTAGTTCCGCCCGAAACCTCAAACGACCCCGAGCGCCTGGCCCGCTTCGAACGGGAAGCGCGCGTCGTGGCAGGACTGAATCACCCCAATATTGTTGTGCTCCATTCTGTGGAAACGGTTGAAGGCACCACGTTCATTACCATGGAGTACGTCGACGGCAAGCCTCTTACCGCTCACTTGCGGCCGGAAGGGCTGGCTTTGAGTCAGGTCCTTACCATCGCCACGCCCCTGGCCGATGCCATTGCCAGCGCCCATAAGCAGGGTGTCACCCACCGCGACCTCAAACCCGACAACATCATGATCAACGACGAAGGGCGCGTGAAGGTTTTGGACTTTGGCTTAGCCAAACTCGTAGAGGCTGACCAGGGTGGTGATTTTGACGTCACCATGGACGCAGGGAACCTAGCCACCAGCGAAGGTATGGTTCTGGGCACACCTGCGTATATGTCCCCGGAACAGGCCGAAGGCAAACCGGTCGATCACCGCACCGACATCTTTGCTCTGGGTATCATTCTTTATCAAATGGTGACGGGGAAGCGCCCCTTCGAAGGCGACACCCGCATGTCTACGCTTACGGCCGTAATCCGGGATGATCCCCAACCGGTGACGGAGCTTGTAGGCGGCTTGCCTACTCATTTAGGACGCGTGATTCAACGTTGCTTGGCCAAAGATCCCGACCGCCGTTATCAAACCGCTCTTGATATTCGTAACGAACTGGAGACCATCAGCGACGAACTGACTTCCGGTGCGTCCACCCCACACCAAGGGGTTAGCCAAGCGCCAGGAGCCATGCCGACGCCAACGTCGTACCCACATAGCCAACCCACGCCAACCCCGTCGGCCATGCAGAGCGCTCCGGGGCTGAACGCTCCCGGTGAGGCCACTCCCTACCCCACGCCCTCCGGACAGTACGCGCACCCATCTTCGCAATTCCCTGCACCGTCTTCGGGAAGGCCAGCTTGGCTGATGCCCGTGCTGGGAATGGTTGGCGTCGTCGTTATCGCGGCCGCCATCTTCTTCGGATTGCAAAAGGGAGAGTCCGGCTCCGTAGATCGCGCAGCCACCGAGGCTACGCCCGTATCCGCTACGACCAACTCCGTAACAGGAGATATCGCTTCTACAGACGCCGCAAAGTCCGTGGTTGTCTTTCCTTTCGAAAACTTGGGCGCGCCCGACGACACCTACTTTGCCGCCGGCATCACCGACGAAATCATGTCGCAGCTTTCCGCGGTGAAAGGCATCAATGTCACTTCGCGAACAAGCGCCACCCAGTACGATCGCAGTGGAAAAACCGCCTCCGACATTCAGGGCGACTTGGGTGTGGAGTACATTTTGGAAGGAACCGTACGGTGGGAGAAATCCACGGACGGCCCCAACCGAGTGCGCATTGCCCCCGCCCTCGTTCGAACGTCCGATGACACGCAAGTCTGGTCCGACCGCTACGAACGACCCATGGAAGACATTTTTGGGATTCAAAGCGAAATCGCGTCCAGAGTGGTTCAAGAGCTAGGGCTCACCTTATTAGAACCGGCGCGACTCTCCATGACCACGCGGCCCACCGACAATCTCGACGCCTACCACGCATACCTTCGCGCCAACGAATTGCTGGGCTCGGCCGACTTCAGTCGTCAAAAGACGGAAATTGCGATCCAGGTTCTTAATCGTGCGGTTGAACTCGACCCCGACTTTACTTTGGCCCATGTATCCCTCGCCAAGGCCCACTCCTCCTTTTGTCATTGGAATTGGGATCGTTCCCCGGAACGCCTCGCCTTGGCCAAGGTCTCCCTGGATCGAGTGCAGGAGCTAGCGCCGGGTTCCGCTTGGGCGGACATCGCAGAGGGCTACTACTTGTATTGGGGTCAGAAAGATCTTGAGCCCGCTTTGAACGCCCTGGAGCAAGCACGGCTCAAACTCCCGGGGAATGTCGACATCTTGGAGGTCATTGGCTTTGTTCAAAGGCGGAAGGGTGAATACGAGAAGGCATTGACCACCCTCAAAGAAGCTGCGGAGCGAGATCCCACCAATCCTGGCCTTCTTTACTCCGTGAGTGAAACCGCGTCCATCATTTATGATTTTGATACGGCTGAAGCCTATGCCGAACGAACTATTGCTTTGGCACCAGATGGCCCGCAAGGATACTGGGCTAAGTACCATGCCCTATTCGGTCGCGGAGAGTTTGAGGAAGGCATTCAAACTATCCTCCAAAGGCCAGACGTGGACACCGACGGCAACTGGAATAGTGGTACGGCGGGGGCCTACTATTGGGCCGGAGACCTCGAAAAAGCGCTTGAGTACGCCGAAAAAGGGCCCGAGATGGTGCTTCGCCAGTTCCGAGTGGACTCTCGATCACTCAACCTCGCAAATATATACACCGAGCTAGGAAACCAGGCGGAAGCCCGAACCCACTTTCTTAAGGCACTCACCTTGCTCGAAGCAGAAATCGAGAAAACTCCCAACGACTCCAACCTGATGAGTGCTCTGGGCATTGTCCACGCCCGACTGGGAAACCGGGAGCAGGCTCTTCAATTTGCCAAGGATGCTCTCACGGCCTACCCCGCATCCCATGACATGTACATCAGAGCGAGCCGCCAATTCGATCTTGTCCGAACTCACATGTTCCTTGGGAACATCGACGAAGCTTTAGAAACCCTGATCGACCTTCACCACAAAAAGGGCTTCGCCTTTGTATGCAAGCCGGTCTTGAGAAAATCCCCGATCTTCGACCCTCTCCGCAATCATCCGGACTTCAAGAAACTTCTAAACGATCCCACTTAGTCCCCAAGCTTCGATCCCCGCCTTAGCAATCTGAGCTAGATTCGGGCCTGGTAGGTGTAGAGATCGTAGTAGCGGCCCTCTTTGGCAATCAGCTCATCGTGAGTGCCCCGCTCCACGATCTGACCGGACTCCAACACCAAAATCTGATCGGCTTTGCGTATAGTGCTTAGGCGATGGGCAATCACCAGCGTGGTGCGTCCATGCATGAGTTGGCCGAGACTCTGCTGAATGAGAGCTTCGCTTTCCGTGTCCAAGCTTGAGGTTGCTTCGTCCAAAATTAAGATGCGAGGGTCAGCCAAAATAGCGCGGGCAATAGAGACCCGTTGTCTTTGGCCCCCGGAAAGTTTGACCCCTCGTTCTCCGATCACCGTGTCCAAACCAAGGTCAAACCGATCCGTAAACTCGTTCACATGAGCAGAAGCCACGGCGTGCTGCAACTGCTCTTCCGTGGCATCGTGACGCGCAAAGAGCAGGTTCTCGCGAATGGTTCCCTCAAAGAGGAACTCGTCCTGCAGCACCACCCCGAGTTGGCTTCTATAGGACTCCAGCCGCACTTTAGAGAGATCTTTCCCATCCATGAGGATGGTTCCCGAACTTGGGTTTCGGAAGGAAGCCGCCAAGGCGGCTATGGTGCTCTTTCCCGAACCAGAGCTTCCTACAAGAGCGGTCACCGAGCCGGGAAGCGACTCAAAATTGATGTGGCTTAAGACTTCCTTTCCCTCTTCGTAAGCAAACGAAACGTCTTTGAATTCAAGATGACCTCGAACCTCACCCATTTCCAAAACCCGATCCTCATCGTCCCCTTCGCGATCGAGACTCAGAATTTCCTCCATCCGATCGAGACCGGCGAAGGCCTCGGTCATCTGAGTGCCGATATTGCTCATTTGAACGATCGGAGTAATGAGAAACGCGAGGTATAAGGTGAAAGCCACGAAGTCCCCGACCGTCATTTCGCCACGGATAATGAGTGTGCCTCCGATCCCCATGATGATGACGCTGGTGAGCCCCATGAGAAGCGTGGCCAGGCTCGTCACCAGACTGGTGGCGGTGAGCGAGGAACGCACGTTGTCGAACACGCGCTCGACACCGTCCGAGAACACCTCATCTTCGGCCGGCTCGGCGTGAAATCCCTTGATGACCCGAATGCCGTTTAAGGTTTCGGTGAGACGACCGGTGACCTCGGCGTTGATCGCACCGCGTTTCCGGAAGATGGGGCGAATGTAAGAAAACGCCTTCATGCTCACGAAACCAAAGATCACGATGGGCAAGAACGCGTAGAGGGTCATTTGTCCGTTGATCCGAATCAGCAAGAATATAGAAACCACCGCTGTGAGTAGCCCGCCTACCAACTGAACTAGACCTGTGCCCACCAGATTTCGAACTCCCTCAACATCGTTCATGATGCGCGACACGAGGGCTCCGGTTTTTTGATTGTCGAAGAAGGATAAAGGAAGACGCGAGACATGCTGCTGCATTTGGGAGCGAAGGAGGGAGATTAAATGCTGAGCTTCCACACTTAGGAGCCGTGTCAGCAAAAAAGAAGTCACCGACTGAACCAACAGAGCCCCGCCCACGACAAACAGCAAAAGACGAAGCATCTCCATGTCTTTATTCACGACCACATCGTCGAGAAGATACTTGGTGGAGCCCGGAAGTACTAAACCGGCCAGACGGTTCATGGCGACCAGAAATAGCCCCAAAAACACAAGGTTTCTTCGCGGCCAAATGATGGTCTTAAAGGCATGCCTAACGCTGGCCAACGAGACTTTTGGCTTGGACTTCCTAGTTTCACCTGGAGCTAGGGTCTGTCGGGACTCACGGGCTTTTTCTTGAGACATGGTGAGGTAAGAACTCCGTGCAGATTGGGGCTTAATGACCGAGTCTAGGATTACAACGCACGAGACTGGAAGCGTCCAGTAAACTTAACCCATGCTGGCTCGAACCCTCGATTTCACGGCACGCCATGCCTTCTTGCCCCTTCTTAGGATCCTCGACAAAGACAGAAGCCTCCAATACCTGGCTCAGGTCGAGGATCTGCATGGGGAGTCCCTGGAAACAATCCAGAACCATCAACTGGATCGGCTCCAAAGGATCTGCACCACGGCTGCGGCTAAGTCGCCTTTCTACGAAACTCGGTTTCGAGAAGCCGGGGTCTCACCCGAAGCCATTACGTTCGAGACTCTAAAGAAGCTTCCCGTGCTTACCCGGGAAGACCTGCACCGCTTTCCCAAAGGCATTCGAAACCGAGATTATGAGTTTGAGGACCTCCGCCTGACCGAAACCGGGGGCACCACCTTTGCGCCAGTGAAGTTCTATTTGGATCAAGAGGCCTACAAC
>JABDJR010000194.1 GCA_013003415.1 Candidatus Eiseniibacteriota bacterium
CGATTGGCCTCGGCTTCTGCAATCTGGAGGGTTTGAATCGCTTTCATGAAATCCTTATTTGGAGAACTTCCGATTCTCCCGGTTCAATCTGAATAGCAAAAGCTTCGGCTAGAGATAAGAGCCAGGACTCATAGCTACCTCGATCCCGACATCCAGAGCAGCAAAAGGACTGCTCGGGCTGACCAAGCGATCGTTCGGATCCAGTTGGTATCCAGCAAGGTGCGCCAAGCCTTTTCATCGAACCCCCGTTCCAGGATCGCATGCTGGGGGACGGAGACGAAGAACGTCACCAACCAAACGACAACGATCAACACTAAGGAAATGGCAAGAGCCCAAGAGAAGTCAGATCGCAACTGAAGGGCCAGCCAAAGCCCGGTTCCCAGCTCGATCAACATCATGGGAGCGATGGCCCAGCGCGTCTTCTCAAGGTAGCTTGAGTGATAATCAGGAAAGCTCCCGGGATCAACCGACGCAAAGAGCGGGTACTGGACCAGCTGCACGAACCACACGAGACCGACCATGTAGAGGGTGGCGAGGATATGAACCCACGGCAGAATGCTCATGGGTGAAATCCTAACGCAGAACCGCCGGGAGTACGTGGTTTTCCATGAGGTCGGTCACCTGACTGTGATGCGGTTTCTGAGGCTTGTTGTAGGCCCGGGAGCCGCTTAGAGCTTTTTGATCTGACCCCAGCGAGCGGACTTGCTTGGAGTGGGAACATCCAGAGCCAGGTCAAAGGTCGATTGGTAGACCCCACCCTCCTCGGTCACATCCAAGAGCAATTCCGATCCTCCGAAATTGAAGATCCCGTCACCGCTGTTGCGAACGGTTCTTAACCCCCGGCTGGCGTAAGGCTCGGCTTGGAAGACCTGATCGGTGAAGATGTCATTGAAGTAGAGCTGCGAAGTGAAATCGAAAGCAGGCGAAAAACCTTCCGGTGATCTTATTTTGAAGTGAAAATGCACCGCTCGCCCGGGATACCAGCCGGGGTAAATGGTCGTAAACGTTGCCTCCCCGTCGCTGTTTGCAATTTGAAGTCCGCGGAGAAAGCTCTTTCCCACCGTATTGAAGTTCGGATCAACCACACCCGAATACACGCCCGCCGCATCGCAATGCCAAAGATCAACCACCACTCCCGCGAGGGGCTCACATTCTTCTCCACTGAATCGTGACACGCGAAAGGTCATGTTGAATTCGGCGCCTTCGCTGATGGACTGATCAGATGGGTCACTACGAATATCAGAGCGGTTTAGCATGTCATCTACAAAGTAGGGCCCTGCGGCTTGGGCTGGTCTTGCAATGCAATCCGCAGCCAAAACACGTGCCGGACCCTTCAGGGGAACTCCCCCACTCAAAAGCGTTGCGCCTGCAGCGCCAAAGCAAGCGAGAACCTGGCGTCGTGAAAGAACCCAACCTACTTGACCATCGTCGTCGTGCATCATCTCTCCTAAGGTTTCCCCAGTAGTGTCCAGCCACCGCTAACCCCGCGGGTTTCGTAGTCGGTGAGTCTACTCTTCGTTTGTCCCGGAAGCTCTCCCTTTACTAATAGCAAAGGGATGTCTCGGTAGCGCATATCATAAACCCAATCTCGATCCAGCCAATCTTTATAGACCGGTAGCTTTTGCTCGTCCGCCTTTCGGTCAATGAGGCTAAATCGAAAGTCGCAAAGAGCCGAAACCGCGATGTCTTTGTTCCACACCATGTGATAAGCGGGAAAGTGGACAAAGGGGTTACTTCCGCGGAAGCCATTATCGTACATGAATCCGGCCAGCTTCCCCTCCCCGGGTTGGGGCATCACATCGAGTATGGGTTTGGCCTCTCGATCAAAAGAAACGAAATATTCTGAGTAGACCGCGAGGTGACCCACAGCCAACAGCGTCACCAGAGCCCGTCCCAGTCGCGGGATCTTCAGGGTTGAGGCAATGAGGACAAGACCTAACAGCAAGAAAACCAAGAAGCGCTGGTAGAGAAACCATTGGTCGGGAAAGTGTCCCGGAAGAATCCAATAACAACCTGCGGCCGAGAACGCGAAAGCGGCTATGCCCGGGTGAATGCGAATCAGTCTGGCGATCCGGGATGCCCGACGACGCCAGGCAACAAAGGCAAGAGCAATCACGGGAAGACTAAACGCCAGACCCACCAGAGGCTTTGTCCACGTACCTCCCGAAAGCTGGGCGTGCTCAATCCGATACACCTTGATGCGATTGATGATGGATGCAGGATAGTCCTTCAAGTAGTCGATTAGAAATGCAGGGGTATCGCCGGCGCCAATCGCGGCGTCGGTTGCGATCCACCCCACTCCCAGAACAAGGGCTGGTATCAACGGAAGCGTTTGCACTGGGGTGCGCTTGGGTTGCAGTAGCCAACCCACGAGCAGAATCAACCCGGAGAACAGGAAGAGCAGCATGTGCTGCACGAAGAGAAGGGCCATGAGGATGGCAAGGGATAAACCAACCCAAGCACCGCCACGCCGCAACCAACGATTGAGCAGCAACGAGAAAAGCAGAATGGCAGGGATCCCTAAGAAGAAGTTGATGAACCCCCAAGACACGTTGAAGTTGTAGAGAGCCAAAAACCCAAGAAGGGAAAACCACGGGTCGCCGGAAAGGCGGCGGACCATGAAAAAGAAGAGTATGGGAAGTGCCAGCACATAGATGACTTCCAACACGCGAAAGAGCGTTTCGACCTCGACCACTGTGACCCAAGTGCTCAACCAAAGAAACATGACGTTGGGGCGCGGGAAGAGATCCACGTGGAAGTACTCGGAGAACGCCATGGCCGGGTTATTGTAGAAGCGCGTGATGGTCGCTTCAGCAAGATGGAAGGGAAGATCGGTATAAGGGTGGAACCGCGTTAGCAAGATAACCGTAGCGTGGCCGATGAGTAGCAGACAGAATATTGTGTAGAACCCGGGCGAAACGCCCGGTCTTTGGGACCCCATGGGCGCAGATTCCCACAACTCCGTTGGTTCAACAAGGGTCTGAGGCTTCAGAAACTAGCTACTCTTCTGAGCTTTGACTCTCTTTTCAAGCTCTTTCATAGCTCGCTTGGCGATCTGAATCCGTTTCGCTTTCCAGCCTTCACGCCCCTCACCACGAGACAGGTCGGCTAGATAAGCCCCCTCAGGGCGAGGCTTGTGCTCGGCTGTCGTTTTCACCCAAGCTTCGGCAAACTGCTTCATGGTAGGAGTGACCCCTTCCGTCCAGAAGTCTCGCAGAACGAGCCGTGCGATCATGCCGGTTCTGAACTGGCCGTTGGTCAGGGCGACAAGTTTGGCCACGAATTTCGGATTGTGCTTCTCGTATTGCCCGTAGCGAATGCGGGTGCGACTGGTGAGAATCGCGGGCAGGGCCCCGTCCCCCACAACCTTGGCCTTGTACACGGTTGGGC
>JABDJR010000500.1 GCA_013003415.1 Candidatus Eiseniibacteriota bacterium
GGACATGGACGTCCCGGTGCCGTAAGCGAGGGCGCCCCCAGGGTACGCATTCAAGATGTCGACACCCGGAGCGGCAAACTTCGCCCCGATACTTCCCGAAAAGGGAGCTAGAAAGATTCCTGCGTCAACCGCAGCAATGCCAAGCACCGAGTGATGCGAAGCCGGGAAGCGGATGAGTCCCGGCTCGTTTCCTCCGGCGCCAATAACCTTGATGCCCTCGGCGGCAAGTTCATCTAAAAGGGCGGCGATGATCGGGGAGACATCGGTGAGCACAAGGCTCAGGTTGACCAAGTCCACATCTTGCTCCAGCGCGATCTCCAAACCCGTGGCAAGGTCAAACTCGGTACCCCAACCTTCCTCGTTGAGGACGCGGATGGGAATAATGGTTACGTCTGGAGCAAGGCTCAGGATCGTTCCCGAAACGTGAGTGCCATGACCGTAGGCATCGTCAGCTTCTCCGTTCTGGTCGTTGTCGATACCGTCGGCAATGTCGACTGAGGTGAGGAGTTCCCCCGGCCCTAGTAAGTCGACACGGTCTTTGAGGTGGGGATGAGTTGGGTCGACTCCCGTATCCAGCACCGCGATCCGAACCGAGGTGCCTCGTTTCCGTTCGTGGACCGCGTCAAGATGGAGGGCTTGAAGGGGAAACTGATTCTCTACATCTTCCGAAGTCCAGCCCCCCTGGCTAAACCCCAAGGTGAGGTCGACGGGCACGGACCAGTTCGTGGTGTTGTTGGGGTCGGCCAGCTCAACCGCTTCATGATCTTCAAGCTCGCTCTTCGTGATCTCCCCTAGAAAGAGCACCAGCTTAGAGTCCGGATCTTGGCTCAGAACCGTAAGTCCCAGTTCGGCCGCGATGACATCGGGGCTGGTATTTCCATTCACTTCGGCGTACCACTGATTCACGATTTGTGGCGGTTTGGGATCTTGCTTGGTTCCCTGATAGACGGCGGAACTCTGGATGCCGGAAGCATCGGGCCCGATTACGGGTTGGCTACAAGCGGATAGAGTACCCATGCAAATCAAGAAACTCACGAAACGCCGCACCAGGGCCCCCTCATGTGGTTGAAATCTGTGAATGCTTTTGGCCCCGGTTCTCAGGCCACGCTAAGAAGAGCCCTCTCCTTCTCCTTTGATACAGAAAAATCACTCAGTAATCAAGAAACACTATCGCTCTGGGGGGCAAAAAGTTAGGGCGATCCCGAAGGATCGCCCCAAAAATGGCCTCCCTCCGCTAGGTTGCAGGGGTCGAGGGGTATGGAGGGAGGTTATGAACCACCGTCCGAGCCGTAGCCCGGATAGGCGGATCCATTCGTTTTGTCCCCCCACACAATGTCTTAGTTCAAATCTCCTTGTGAGGAACCGTCCTGATTCTTGTCCGAGTCCATGGAAAAGGTGAACTCGGGATCAATCGCGCGGACGGCATCCACCGACTCTTGAAGTTTTTGCGTGTTCTGGTCCGAAGGTTCCCGTTTCCAATCTGCGTAGGCATCCAGGAACTCATCTTGTTTCTTACGAAGCTCTTTCCGTTCTTTCTCGCGATTCACCGATCGTTCCAGGTGGTAGACCTCACCTCGGGACAATTCGTGAATGATGTCGAGATACTCACCGCGTAGGTGAGCCAGGATTTGGATGTAGCGATCGAAACCGCCCGCCAGCTTTTGCAACACTTCGGAAACAGCCGGGTTCTTCTTGGGCACCATCTGGCTGTAGGAATAGGCAAACTGGTAGAAGGTGCGGCCACGACTCAAGGTGGCTTCTTCCGTCGGCTCAAACATCCGATTCTTAGACCCGGAGTTGCTTGAGACTCGGTTGAGTAAAGTTTGGCTTGAGTTATCGAAAACACCGATCGAAACCAATAAAAAATCTGCGTTCGTTTTGTAGATCTTGTACTTCAAACGCGAGTCGGTGGATCGAGTCATTCGCCGAAAGACCTCATGGTCATAACGGTGCAAATAGGGTTCGGCTTGTTGGAGATAGCCGGGGTCGCTAAAAGATTGCAGCAAATTGGCGAGGTAGACGTTTACATCCTCGTCTTCAACTTCTTGGTTTGAAGAGAGGCCGGTATCAATCCGGGAATGCAAAAGGGATCGCATCATGAAGTAGTACGAGGGCTTTACGCTCCGGGCGTCATCGGTCAAATCCGTGAACAAGATGCGTGTGTTATCCAAGGTGTCCTTCTCTCTTGCCCCCGAAAATTGTGCGTCGCCCTAAACCATTGCAACCCCCGTGCCACTCACTTTGACCCAGACAAAACAGCCCTTTTGTCTAGTTGTTTTACCCCGCTAGAACCTCGCCAAATCCCTAGTTTATGCGGGTTTCCAGCGTTGTAGGTTTAGAGCCTCAAAGACGCCCCAAAGTTACAAAAGGTGAATCCACCCAAGATTTTGAGGGCTTTTACCCGCTTGGTTTGTTGCATTGTGCAGATGGGGTATGCAGCTTGACCTGTGGGCCAAAAGACCTTCACGACCAACCTCATAAGTAATTGTTTCTATAGGGTTTAACTTCCTTGCAAATATCCTTTGGGAACTTGCCCCGACGCCCGTGCCTTGGCACGTCTGTTGCGTTGTATAGGTAGCGTCGTCCATGGGGTCTCAAACACCGCCCCTGGGTTAAGGATTGGGAAGAGGGTTTGTCGAGACCGGTGGTGGGAGACGATACCGTTGGTTTCTTAGGGCCCTTTTCCCGCTTGAAAAGAAAATCGATCGCTCGTCGAGTACCAAGGTTAAGAACGGGAGTCAAAATGTCGTCGCCAAAAGGATCTTCGGAGACAAAGTCATTGCGCGTGCTGGTCGTCGCAGCCGATGCAGCATGGAGCAATGGGCTTGTTAGCGCTCTGGCGCGAGTTGGGTTTGATTCCCGGCTCGTGATGGCCGTCGAGTCGGTAACTTTGGCGACCGTTCACCATCGCCCCGCCGCGATTGTGATCGACTCCGAGTTCGTGCAAATCAAAGGCTACAAACTCATGGAGTCTCTGCGCACCATCGTTCCGGATACTCCGATTATCGTGAGTGTCCCCTCGGAGCAAACTCAGGAGCGTCTGAAAGCCATGCTCATGGGAGCCGACGATGCTCTCATTCGTCCCATCACGGATCAGGAGTCCGTCCTCCGCATCCGTCGGGCCATGGAACAACGCTCGGGGATCAAGCGGCTCTCTTCCGAAAATAAAAAGACCAAGGCCCAGGCCTCAGGAATCAAAGAGGAACTCTCTGGACTTCGTGGTCAGTTGCTTCGGAATATGGCCATGCTCCAACGTGGGGTCGATTTTCACCAACGCCTTGAGCCAGGTCTCGGTCTTCAGCCTTTACTCAAAAGCTCCCTGCGCAATCTCAGTCAGCAGATCGGCATTCACCGTATGGCCTTTCTGGGCAAAGCCCACGCTGACGCATCTTGGTTCACGGCGCTAGCAAGCTGGGGTCTCCCCACCTCTCTCGAAGAGGGTCTCCGAGCGCAAGCTCGTGGGGAGTTCGCCTCGCTTCTTGAATCTACCGCTGCCCCCGCCATTCTCGATCGCTTGGGATCGGTGCCGGGGCTCCGGTTAGAGCTTGGGATATTCTCCACCTGCGGGTTCACCGCCATCATTCCGGTTCTCAATCAAGGCCGCTTGGTTGGAATGGTGCTTTTAGGTGAATCCCGCAGTGGAGGAGCACCCGACAAGGACACCTTGGCCCTAGCCCACTTTTTGATGACGGCTTTCGTTCCCGCGATCAACGCCCAACAGTTGCGCGAGAAGGAAGCCCATATGTCTACTCAGGCGCTTGGCGTCCTGGTCAGCGCGCTGGAGGCCCGCGACCCGTACCTCCGGGGTCACAGCCTGCGCGTCGCTCAGATTGCCGAAGACCTTGGTAAACGCCACGGATTCTCCGGTTACGAACTCTCCATGCTGAATGTGGCCGCCATCATTCACGATGTGGGTCGTTTCGAGGTCGATGCGGAACTCTGGTCCAAGCCGGAGCCCCTCTCCGAGAGCGACTGGAAGCTCATCGAGCGCCATCCCATTCATGGGGAAAGACTGGCTGCGGAAGCCGACTGGCCCCCTCAGGTCCTGGAGGCGATCCGCTCCCATCACGAGCGCTGGGATGGGTCCGGGTATCCCAATGGGCTTAAAGGGGAAGAGATTCCCATCGGAGCTCGGATTTTGGCGATAGCCGATACGTTCGAGGCGCTCACCAGCGCTCGCCCACAGCGAGAAGCCCTGTCTCCGGCGGAGGCCATGGAAGTGATTCGCGCGGAGGCGGGAACCAAGTTCGACCCGGCTCTCATTTTTACCTTCGCTTGGGACGAAAACGCCCTCCTGGTCTCCTAAACACCGCCTCTAAAACCCCCTCTCAAATCCGGTTAGGCCGCATCTGAGATCGCGATAACCTAAGTCGACTTAATCTATCGTGAATCCGCTTGACTGAGATTTTTGCCTCGTCTACCCTCCCTGGTCCTGGCTCGGGCACGGGGTGTTTGGCACTGCCATTCCCCGTTCTTTGCAGGTGAGGGGTATCCCTTTTTTGGGGTTCCCACGATGGTATTTCGCATCGGGGATCTCACCATGACAAACAAGCCTTCTGCAGAAGACAAAGCAAACGCAAAAGGTTTGCTGGCACGGCAGTTGGGCATGTTGACCATGATTCCCTTCTTGCTCGGAGCCTCACCAGTTATCGGATTTTTCATGGGACGCTGGCTCGATGGGCGTCTGGGAACCGAACCGGTTCTGCGTTTTGTTTTCTTGGGTTTGGGTTTTGTCGCAGGGGTTCGGGAAACAGTAAAAGTCGTAAAGAAGGCGAGTCGCGCTGCAGAGGCAGCCGATCGCATGGACTAGCTTTCGAGATCACAACGAGTCGTCGAAAAACAAGCCAATGGTGCGGTTCTAAATGAGTGAGTCAATGACACAGCCAAATAGCTACGGAGCAAGCTCGGGGACCACCGCGTCCAAGCTTGCTCAGACCTTTGGCCCATCCTTTCTCACAAAAACAGCTTTGGCGGCCGCAATTTCCGGAGTGGTGTTCGCGACGGGGCTGGCCTTTCGTTTTGGGTCACCGTTTGGAGTGGGGTTTGCGGTTGGTTTGGCTTGGGGTTTGGCCAATGGTTGGGCTCTTGCCTTCTTGCTTCGCTCCATGACGAGCGGAGCCACACGGGGAAAGATTCCCGTCGTCATTTTTTTGAAGTTTGCTGTCTATGGCCTCGGCATTTGGCTCTTGGTTTCGGGATTGTTCCCGCCGGTGGCCATGGTAATGGGCTTTAGTTGGCTATTTGTGGTGCTTGTGTTGCGGGCCTTGGGAGCAATGTTTCTACATAGCTCCATTGGTACGCGAAAATCCGTAGGGTAGGAGTTCCCGTCTGGTGCAGAAGTTAAAAGTG
>JABDJR010000502.1 GCA_013003415.1 Candidatus Eiseniibacteriota bacterium
GAACGCTCCCGTGAGTCGGGTTGTACCCGCGAGTAAGTTCTGGGTGGCGAGTTCACTGATGGCCAGAGTCAGGGAGAGGCCCGGAAGCAGCACGACAAGGCTTGAGAGCGAGACCACGTAAACCGTGGTCTGAAATTGCATGGCGGCAACGTGGGATAAAAACGCCACCACAATACCGGCGATGGGATACACCATGAGCCCCACGCGGTGTTTGAGCTGGGCCACGCGAAGAATCAGGCCGACCAAGAGTCCCAAAACACCCGCGGCCAAAAAGTCCCTGGCCGTACCCCCAAAGAAACAGGTGGCGGCGGCGGAGGTCACCGAGAAGGCAAACAAGTTCATTTTCCAGCCGTAGCGTGGTGGTGCATTTTCGATGGCGTCGAGTTGGGGCGTCACCTCGCTCAGAGAAATTTCATTGTCGGCAAGAGATTGCATGAGTTCGTCGAGTTGACACAGCTTTTCCAGATCCACGTTGCCCGGCTGCACCCGCAGGAGGTGAGTTTGGGCATGGGTCTCCGAATCGATCCGCGCGAAAAGGGCGGTCGGGGAGGAGAAAAACTGAGCCCGAATCTGCAGCCTCACCGCAAGGCTGGTTAAGGCCTCTTCCAGCTGGTGAGCGGGGGTGCCCACGCGGTGAAGAGCCTCTCCCAGGCGGAGGAGGTTTTGGATGCGATCTTCGGATCTGGTCGAATATTGTTCTGCGTAATCAGCTGCCATTGAATTTTCCCTGGTAGAATAGAAGATATGGACATTATCATCCGTTCTAAGGGAATATTTACCGAATTAAACACGGAAATTAGGCTGAAAAATGAAACTCGACCGAATCGATCGCCAAATCCTGGAGGCTCTGCAGAACAATGCGCGGCTTTCCAATAAAGAGCTTGCGGCCAAGGTCAATCTGGCTCCGAGCAGCTGTTTGGAGCGCGTCCGTCGCTTAACTCAAGAAAGGGTGATCCGAGGGTTTCACGCCGCCGTCGACCCGGCGGCGCTCGGCATAGAACTTCAGGCCATGATTGCCGTGCGGTTGCAGCAGCACTCTAGGAAAAGCTTCGAGGATTTCCGCAAGTACATGGAGCAGTTGCCTCAGGTGATTCAGCTTTTCTATGTGGCGGGAGGAAACGATTTCCTGATTCATGTGGCGGTGCGCAACACAGAAGCGCTCCGGGATTTCGCCTTAGACCACGTCACGCAACGTAAGGAAGTGGAACACATGGAGACGGCGCTCATCTTTGAGAGCGTGCGGAGCATGGTGCTGCCCGACTTCCTGGTTGACGAGGGATAAGCTGTAACTAGCGCAGAGCGACGTTGCGTGCTGAAGCTAGTGATCGTCGCCGGCGTAGTTAGTGCGCTCGGCGTCTTCGGCTCCGGGAAACTCCTGAATCCAGCGTCGTAGAGGGCGCCAAGATTCCCCAAAGAGGTAATAGATCGGGGTGTAGTCCCAAGGGGTGGGAGACACAAAGAAGGTACCCGTGACCTCCACCGGTAGATCGGGCCACTCGCTGTAGCTGAAGCCGGGCAGGTGCATTTGCACCAGGAAGGTCATATCGCTGGGCCCGCAATGGAAGTTGATGGGGTTCACGCCTAATACCCAGAGGTCTTCTTTGTCCTGATTCCGTAGCGGTTTCATGAGGTATCCCTCAATGCGGACGCGCTGACGGTGAAAAGACTGAACCTCGTCCGGGAACTCCATTTTGATCCGCGGATCGTAGAGGGTCCGGTTGAGGGTTCGCCACTTCAAGAGGGGCAATTCCTGAGCGTCGGCCGGAGGTTCCGGGTAATTCATGGTCGCGTTGGACCAGGCAAAGGGAACCGCTCCCGGTGTGGCGGTTAGGATACCGGCAAGGACGGCGACGGCGAGTGCCATATTCAAGATGGAAGTTTTTCGTTTTGTATTTCGCATAGATTCACCCTTTTTGGGGTGAAAAATCGTATCACGAACCGGGCTTTAAGGGGTGTCCGATTCGCCGTTAGGCTCTGAGCCGGTCCGCTGCGTTGGGAAGGGGGAATCTGGCTGGGGTCGTCGGAAGACGCGGCGCATGGTTCTGCGCACGTCCTCGAAGATAATGTCTTTAATGATCTGCCACATGGATCGGCTCGGTTTCTGGTGTCGCAATGACTTCATCCGGTTGTATTTATGGTCCCCCATCCACCTTATTATACGGCGAACAAGGGGAGACCGTTCCTAGCAAAATCCTATTTTGTTATCGGACAGCGCAGGGCCAGGGTTTAGGGCCCCAAAGGTTGGCAAAGTGAACGGCTGATGAGCGGTTGCGGGTGGCTTGGCTCGGGATTAGAATGGATTTTGGGCTTAGGAGTCGCTTCATGCGCCAGTTCCTGCTTACTACAGCCTTGGTTTTTCTGGGCTTGCTTCCTCTGGCTTCTGTTCTATTAGGGGTTTCTGTCCCCATTGCCGCCTTTGCCGCTCCCTTTCACCCCGATGCCTGGGAGGCCATGAGCGAGGAAGAACGAATCCGCTTGTCCCCAGAGCCCAGCAATAGCGCCCTGGCCGTATTGTCTCAGGCCACCGCCTCCCACCGACGCTGGACGCCCCATCCACGAACCCTGGTTCTGCTTGTCGATTTCGAAGATAAGCCCAGCTCTCCTGGCTACGATATTCCTCACTTCGAGTCGTTGTTGTTTGAGCTGGATCGAGAGCTCTACGGTTCCCTGCGCGACTATTACCGTGAGGCGACCTACAACAAGATCGATGTCACGGGCAAAGTCTACGGTTGGTTTCGGATGCCGCTGCACTATGTGGACTATGCGGATGGACAACAGGGATTCGGGGGCGATTTCCCTCGGAGTGCAAAGGGTCTAACCCATCATGCCCTGGAAGCCGCCGTGGAAGCCGGGGTCGATATCACTCAGTTCGATAGCGACGGCCCGGATGGGATTCCCAACAGCGGCGATGACGATGGTGTGATCGATGCGCTCATGATTGTGCACGCCGGGTTCGGGACAGAGCGCACACGATCGCTGGATGACATTCGTTCGCACTACTGGACCACGGTGGGTGATTTGCAAATCGACGGGATTCGGATTCCCGACTACGCCATGGTTCCTGAGCTGGAAAACGTGGGCATCATGGTGCATGAGTATGGGCACTTGTTGGGGGCACCGGATCTGTATGATCTGTCGGGCCGGGGGAACGGCTTGGGGTGGTTCTCGGTCATGGCCTGGGCGATCTGGTACAACAACGGACGCGAACCGGGCGGTCCGGATCCGTACACAAGTATGATGTGTGGTGTGTTGAAACCCGAGGTTCCGGGGGGCGATGAACCTCGGCTTACCATGCCGGCGATCAATCACAACGACTATGCGCTGAGACTTTGGACCGAGGGTGCGGTGGGGAAAGAGTACTTCTTAGTGGAGTACCGTAAAACGATGGGGATTGATCGGTATCTCTTTGGGGACGGGCTCTTGATCTATCACGTGGACGAACGTGCGATGCGACAGGACAACCCCGCTCGCTACTTAGTGCGTTTGGTGCAAGCAGACGGTCATCGCAGTCTTGAAG
>JABDJR010000509.1 GCA_013003415.1 Candidatus Eiseniibacteriota bacterium
TACCCGGGTCGCCATAGCGATCTTCCCAGGAACGATCACTCAGGACCTCGGACTCACTACTTCCGCCGGGGTAGAGGCGCCAGGTCTTTAGGTTACGCGTCTTCCACCACCAGGAGTACACCAAGGCACATTCGTCGTTACCCCAGGTTATCCCGCCAAAACGTTGGCTCAGTTTCATGAGTTCACGAGGCTCGCCTTCAAAGGGAGCGCTCAGAGCAACCACTTTGTCTCGGAGCTCCGATTCTTTACCCGCGTCACCGCCGTCGAGGGCTTCCGCCCAGACGAGTTCGGCTGCGGCGTCGTTTCGCCAGGCAAAACGACGAGGACCGGTGGTTACCGAACCAAACGCGATCGGCACACTTTCCTGCAGGGGAAGGTCGACGATTTCGCGGACCAAGTTGCCGTCGAGATCAAAGATTTCCACACGTTGCGGGAAGCGGCTGGCCGGCACCAAGTAAGAGAAAGGCTTGTGGATGGTCTCCACCAAAATGTAGTTGCCGTCGGGGGAAGGATTGAAGTCCCAGAGGAGACCTTCTTCGCCGATGGCGGTGACTTTCCCCTTCATGTCGACCCTGCACATTTGCGCGGCCATGTAGAACTCAAACAGTTCTTCGTCGTGGGGGTTCTTCAAAAGGTCTTGGTAGGTCCGAGCCGGAGCGACTTTGCCTAAGTTCTCTTGGGTTACCGGGCCATCGGGAACCATCTTTTCTTTAGGCTCTTCGCGCGGGCCCTGCGGGACTCGAGCAAACACAATGGTCTCGTTGTCGGAAAGCCATACCGGAGAAATGTTGCCGGTCATGCTCACAACCGGGCCCGTCAAAGGACGCGCTTTCGCCTTATCCAACTCCGCCACCCACAGCTCAAGACCGGTTGAAGTGGTGTTGGTAAAGAGAACTTTGTCTCCCTTAGGCGACCAGCTCGTGTTTTCGATGCGAGCACCTTCGGGGATGCCCAAGATCTTCCGTTGTTCACGGGATTCAATATCCAACACGGAAAGACTTTGCAACGGTCGGGTTCGAGACTGACCATTGATTTGCGGCTTGATGCGCATGCCCGCCAAGCGCAACTCGCGTTCGGCAAGCTCGGCTACCGAAGGCAAGCTCGGTGGTTCCATCATCAACATGATGGCTTCATTGGGGCTAAGACTGACCCATGGAGTCTGGGGTGCTTCAACGATATCGGCGAGCACCTTGTCCGGGTTTTGGTAGGGCGTTTCAGTCCAAGCCATGTTGGGTACCGCCATGGTGACTGCAGCGGTCACCAAAAGAGCGAGTTTCAAAAATCGACACACGTGGAACCTCCTCAACGGAACGGGGCATCCGGAGAGTGTACTCTCGATTTGGGCAGTAATCTAGCTTTGGACAGGGGTCACTGATCGGGACGGATCGGGGGGAGAACGAGCTGGCAAAGGCGGCTATGACCCACCATTTGTTGCGTAGACGTTGCTTGCGGGGAGTCAAAATCAGCGCTACTTTAGTTAGATCGTCACTTCGATGGGGAGTCGCTCTTGGTTAGGGGAGAAAGTCTATGACAATCGATCCTTACAGAACGTTCAAATTCAGAATCGAGATCCAAGGTGTCCTCGCCGGGCATTTCCAAAACATAGACGGCATGACGAACACGATGGAAGTTCTCGAGAAACCTGAGCCTTGGGGTTGGGAAATTATCCCTAACGCTCGGGACCGAGCCGCGCTTGATTTGGCGGCACGAAGCCATGGGGCCAGTGCCGTGATTGTACGTGGCTGGAATCCGGTTCAGAAAAAAGCCATTACGGGAGAGTGGAAAAACCCTGCATCCGCTCCCCGGCCTTTGGGCGTTACCGGGTTTATCGCCGAGAACGCCTCTGCGGGTCCCGTTCGGCGATGGAATTTTGAAAACGCCTGGCCAGTCAAGGTAACCGGCCCGTCCGTGCGGGCGGCTCGCCAACTCCCTCCCGATCAGCTCCTCCTGCTCTTTCAAGGCTTGAAGCAGGCTCGCTAGGTTGTCGTTTTTCGTTGGGACCAGCTAGAGGAGATAAGGCCCCTTGGCAGATTCGCGGCGGCCCATGCTTGCGTCGCTCATGCTCACCGTAGAGAACAGATCGACAACAAACTCCCGGCCGCGAAAGCCAACCCTGGGTCCTTATCTCCCCCCTAGCTTTGCGCTCAAACGATAGGAGTTCATTTAGGCAGCCGAAGAGTCCGTGGCGTCTTCAACCACACCACGGCGGCTCAGGGCGCGACCATTGCGGGTTTCCGGGGCCAAAACCAAGGTGGCGGTGAACAACTGCGTATCGCCGTGGCCATGTTCCTGGGCCATGATTTCGTGGATGCGATCCATCAGCGCCATGACTTCCTTCAAATCCTCCCGTGTGACCCAACCTTTGGTGCGGGTGCCTACGGAGTTGCGTTGCTCGCCCCCCAGCTGAGCCACTTTGGATTCGGTTGCCGATCGGAACGCGCGCTCGGTCAGACGCAAGGCCGCCGCCATGGATTTGTTGGTGGCTTCGGTGGAATCTTGATCCTGAGGATCGTGCATGACTCGAATCGGGCGTCCCGGAAGATCGAGGATCGTTTCGCGACGGCGTGAAGTAACACGCAGTCCGCGCTGGACAATCAGTCCAACCTCCTGCAACTTGTTCACATGGTAGTAAAGCGAGTCAGGAGAGCGACCAAGCAACTCACCCAATTCAGCAATGGAACAAGGACCGCTCTGCTCCATAGCGTCCAGGATTTCCATACGAACGGGAGAGGTAATAGCCTCTCGTTGATCTTGACGGGTAACGCGATAGGTCTGCGACAAACTCATTGCAATCTCCTCATGGCCAAAAGGTCCGCGCAACCTTGTTGCCTCCCTCCAGAGGCGGCCGAGTCGAGGGGGCGGGTCGAGTTCAGGCGGGAAAATCTCCCGTGACCCCAGGCCCCTTGTTCGTGTTGTGAGGATTTAGACATAGGGGAATTATTTCTTTCAAACAAAAAAATATCCATAATTTTTTGGTAATTTTTCTATTTCTGTCATTTTCGAGGTTTTTTTGGGCTTTAGCTCATAATTTCCATGTAAAAAGCGGTGTTTAAAGTGATAAATCCAGAAAACCTTACAAAAGAAGGGCAGCGACTCGAGGCTTCCCGCGATCGGCTGACCCATTGGAAGCGCTGGGGCCCCTACCTGAGCGAGCGCCAATGGGGGACCGTACGCGAGGACTACAGCGAGGATGGCTCCGCCTGGCAATATTTCCCCCATGACCACGCCCGATCTCGGGCTTATCGTTGGGGAGAAGACGGGATCGCCGGCATTTCCGATCGGCGCCAGTTTGTGTGCTTCGCCCCCGCCCTCTGGAACGGCCAGGATCCCTTTCTTAAGGAGCGTCTGTTCGGTCTTTCCAACCCTCAGGGGAACCACGGGGAAGACGTCAAAGAGATGTACTTCTATCTCGACGCCACCCCGACCCACTCCTACATGAAGTACTTGTATAAGTACCCGCAGGCCGGGTTCCCTTACGAGAAGCTCGTCGAAGAAAATGGTGCCCGCGGTTACGACCAGCCTGAGTACGACCTCATGGACACCGGCGTCTTTGACGAATCTCGATACTTCGATGTCTTTGTGGAGTACGCCAAGGCAAGTGAAGAAGACATCTGCATTCGCATTACCGCTCACAACCGAGGTCCCGAAGCGGCACCCCTGTGGGTGCTTCCTACGTTGTGGTTTCGAAACCTCTGGTCCTTTGGGCTTCAAGAGGAACGTCCGCGGATTAGAAACGGTGGCTTTGACGGGGAACAGACCCTCTTGGAGTGGCAACATCTTCGATACGGCACCCGATGGTTGGTGTGTGATGGGAAGCCGCAGCTTCTTTTCACCGAAAACGAAACCAACGCTGAGCGGCTCTGGAATCTGAAGTCGAGTTCGCCTCATGTGAAAGATGCGTTCCACGACTATGTAGTGGACGGGCGCAAGGAGGCGGTGAATCCGGAACGGGAAGGCTCGAAGGCGAGTCCCGTTTATCACGAAGTGATTGCGCCAGGAGAATCGATGGAGCTTCGCCTGCGGTTAACCAACGAGAAACCCACGGCGGGCATGCTGCAAAAACCGTTCGAAGACCTGTTCAAGACCCGTCTGGAAGAGGCGGATGCTTTCTACGAACGTCGTGTTCACCGAAACGCAAATGAAGAGGGAAGAAGCGTCCAACGCCAGGCTTTCGCGGGCCTGATTTGGAACAAGCAGTATTACCACTACGATGTGGACGCCTGGCTCAAGGGCGATCCGGGAATGCCCGCGCCTCCGAGCTCCAGAAAACAGGGTCGGAACTCCGAGTGGATGCATCTTTACAACGAAGATGTCGTTTCTATGCCCGACAAGTGGGAGTACCCCTGGTATGCGGCTTGGGACTTAGCGTTTCACTGCATTCCCTTAGCCCAAATCGATCCGGAGTTTGCCAAGAACCAGCTCATTCTCATGCTGCGCGAGTGGTATATGCACCCCAACGGCCAGCTTCCCGCTTACGAATGGGAGTTCGGGGATGTGAACCCTCCGGTCCATGCCTGGGCGGCCTGGCGTGTATACAAGATTGAGAAGCGCATTCTGGGGCGCTTAGATCGCCCCTTTTTGGAACGGATCTTTCACAAGCTCATGCTGAATTTCACCTGGTGGCTGAACCGCAAGGACGCCGAAGGGAACAACATCTTTCAGGGTGGGTTCTTGGGGCTCGACAACATTGGCGTGTTCGATCGCTCGCGTCCTCTTCCCACCGGTGGCCACATCAATCAGTCGGACGGCACGAGTTGGATGGCCATGTACAGCCTCAACATGATGGGGATGGCTCTGGAACTCGCGCGCGACAACCCCGCTTACGAAGATGTGGCGAGCAAGTTTTTTGAGCACTTTATGCACATTGCCAAAGCCATGAATGCTAAGGGCGACGATGCGATTCAGCTTTGGGACGAGGAGGACGGATTCTTCTACGATGTGCTCCAGCTTCCGGACGGTTCCCACAAAACGATGAACGTGCGTTCCGTAGTGGGGCTGATTCCCTTATTTGCCGCGGAATCCCTGGATCCCGAGCTGGTGGAAAAACTGCCCGGTTTCCGCAGTCGCATGGAATGGTTTTTGAAGCATGATGAGGAAGCAGGGCTTCATTTCGATGTGGTCGAGGAGCCCGGCAAGCCAAAGAAATGGATGCTCTCGGTGGTGAACCGCGATCGCTTGCGCAGTATTTTGACGCGACTGACCGATGAAAACGAATTTCTGTCCGACTACGGCGTTCGCGGACTGTCTAAGTTTCATGAGGGGCAACCCTATGTGCTCCGGGTCGGAGGCGAAGATCACACGGTTCGTTACACACCCGGGGAGTCGGACAACGGGGCCTTTGGTGGGAACTCGAACTGGCGAGGTCCGATTTGGTTTCCCATCAACTATCTGATCATTGAGTCGCTTCAGAAATTTCACCATCACCTGGGCGAGGACTTCACGGTTCCCTGTGGCTATGCCGGGGGCGAAGAAAAGAATTTGGGAGAGATCGCCGAGGAGATCAGTCGCCGGTTGGTTCGCCTGTTTATGCCTGGGGAAAATGGGCACCGGCCCATCAACGGTGGGCGCCTCCAATTCCAGAAGGATCCCCACTGGAAGGACCATGTGCTCTTTTATGAATACTTCCACGGGGATGACGGCACGGGCCTCGGCGCCAGCCATCAGACCGGGTGGACGGCCCTGGTGGCAAAGCTCCTGGAGCAGATTGGTGTGAACAGGGCTTGACGAAAACCGTCTTCTTCGTCAAAAATGCCGAACTATGAAAACCGCCACAAAAAACCACAAACCAGCATATGTCGTTCTCATGGGTCAAGTTAGCGGGAAACTTGAAAGCTTGGATGCTATCCGAGGCAAAATGGGAGATTTACGACAAGAAATCCACACTCGCTTTGACAACTTGCCGGTTCCCTTTTCGGTCTCCGATCGGGGGATTTTTTGCGGCCTTTTTGTCGATCCCGAACCAATCGTGACCATTCTTTATATGCTCACCGAGGGTCTGCATCCGGTCAAACTCTCTTTTGGGCTAGGGCGCGGTAAAATCACGACCGAAATGAACAGTGACGTTTGGAAAATGGACGGCCCCTGTTTTCAACGAGCCCGGCGTGCCATGCAACGCGCAAGCAAACGTGGTCGCTGGGTCGAGGTCAAAGGCTTCGACGAGCCCTTCGACCAGATGCTCTATGGGTTGTTTTCGCTTCAAGGCGCGGTCCGCAGTGGTTGGACCGAGAAGCAAAATCTCTATGCGCACACCAGCCGCGCCATGTTGCAAAAAGACGTGGCGGGCATGTTCGGCATCAGCCCCTCCGTAGTGAGTCAAAGTTTAAAGTCGGCTTCCTTCGATGCAATTCTTGAAGGAGAAAAGGCGACCCAAAGCTTGCTAGGACTCTTCTACGAAAAACCCCAAGAAGTTCACGTCTAGGGTTAGCAAGGTTTACCACAAGCAATGAACCGAGTTTTCAGCGGCATTCAGCCGACGGGCACACTACACCTTGGGAACTATCTCGGCGCCGTCGCAAACTGGGTGGCGTTGCAGGAGAACACGTCCATTGATCGCATTTATTGCGTGGTGGACTACCATGCCATTACGGCGGACTACGATCCCAAAGATCTGATGAAGCGTTCGGTAAATCTCGCGCGCGATCTGTTGGCCTGCGGACTCGACCCGGAGAAGAGCGCGCTCTTCGTTCAGTCGCAAATTCCCGAGCACACTGAGCTAGCGTGGATTTTCCAGGCGTGTACGTCTTACGGTGAGCTGCAGCGCATGACCCAGTTCAAATCCAAGGGCGATACGCAATCGTTTGTGTCGGCTGGACTATTTACCTACCCGGTTTTGCAAGCCGCCGACATTCTTCTCTACGACGCGAACATGGTTCCGGTGGGAGAAGATCAGGTGCAGCACCTAGAGCTGACGCGGGGAATTGCGCGTCGTTTCAACACGCTTTACGGGGAGTGCTTTCCCGACGTGAAGCCCTTGTTGACCGAAGCTCCCAGGATCATGAGCCTTAAGAACCCGGAGCAGAAGATGTCTAAGAGTTCCGGGGAAGGCCACTTCCTCGCTCTGGACGCTCCGGAAAACGAAACCGCAAAAATGATTAAGCGTGCGGTGACCGATACCGGCCCCGCCGAAGATGGTGAAATGAGTCCCGGCGTGGCGAATCTATTTACGATTCTGAAAGCTCTTGGAGCCACCGAGGCCCACACGAGCCTCATGGCGGACTACGAAGGCGGCAGTCTCCGTTACGG
>JABDJR010000583.1 GCA_013003415.1 Candidatus Eiseniibacteriota bacterium
ATGGTGGTTGGTGCCTTGGGTTGTTCGGACAAGACCCTCCGCGATGAGGTGTTTGAAACCTACCCCCTAGAGCCCGGTTGGCAGTGGTCTTATGGCCGCACCCTCGATGTGGAACTCCTGGGCTCCAACGCGGCCGTGATTACTCTCGTCGACTCGGCGCAGGTGGTGACTCGGGGAGAAGAGGCTTTGGGGGACGATGTTGCTTTTGTCCTTGCCTCGACCTTCTTCACGATCGATGGGCTTACCTTTGGGCAGCAGTTTTTTCAGCAAACCGCCAATCAGCTTCTGCAAGTACCCGGTCCCGGCGAAGGCAACCACACCTCTGTCCTTCCTAAGCCCGGCGTTTCCCCGAAACCCTCCGGCTGGAACTTGTTGTCACAAAATCAGGTAGGGGAGTCTTCTCGAGTCATTTTTAGATACCCTCTAATTCGTGGGAATCGCTGGGTGGCCCAAGAGTCACCGGAACTCGTGCTTCGGGAGGTCGTGGGCAGAGAACGGATTCATGTTCCCGCCGGTGAGTTCGACACCATACGAATTCGCACCGAGGTGTTCGGTGCCGTCGATTTCGTCTACGAAGATTGGGTCGGTTCGGAGGGTCTGGTCCGCCGCGAAGCGAGTTTTGTTCTCGAAGATTTCCTCTACCGAGGGAATCCTCTTCCCGAGCGAATCGTCGAGATCGTTCAGCTCACGAGCTTTCGTCCTCCAAGCTCCTAAAGGCTTTCGTTGACCCAGGTTCCCCAGATCGCTATTCTAGCCGCGGAGGGCTGCTCTCCTTCGGGGAGCGATGACAAAGGAATAGTTTGGGCTTTAACAACGATTTGATTCTCTTCCTGGCAACAGCCGGGCCGGGGATCATTGTGGCGCTAAGTTTCCATGAGTTTTGCCACGCCTATGTGGCCTATCGATTCGGCGACCTCACTGCAGCTCGGATGGGCAGGTTGACGCTGAATCCTCTTCGTCATCTCGATCCCATTGGCACCCTTCTCATTTTTGTAGCCGGATTTGGTTGGGCTAAACCGGTTCCGGTGAACCCGGGAAACCTGCAACGCCCTCGGCAGGACATGCTTTGGATCGCGGCAGCGGGACCTGGATCGAATTTTCTCCTGGCCTTGTTGTCGGGGATTCTCTTCCAGGTGGTGTTGTTGACTCAGGGGGGCGAAGGAAACTTTCTGAGCCGGGCGCTTTTGTACAGCGTTTACATCAACCTCATTCTGGCTTTCTTTAACCTGATTCCTTTGGTACCTCTCGATGGTGCATCGATTCTCAAAGGCATCATGAACAATCAGCAAGCTGCCTTGTGGTCGCGGGTCGAACGCTTTGGACCCATCTTGTTGATTGCCTTGGTTTTTTCGGGGCAATTGTTTGGTTTTAGTTTGTTGGGCTCCATCTTGGGCCCGCCCGTTGGTTTCTTTCTCGAAATCTTTACCGGAGGTAAAGGCGCTTGATCCGGAAACTCGATCCCAACCAAATTCCATCGTCGTCAAAAGACGTTCCTGAAGAGGAAAAGGCTCCGAAGGAGCCCATCTATCCTCATGGCCCGAGACTGGAGATTCCACGCGAAGCGGTGGGTCTGACGATGTTAGACCCCGTCGATTTAAACGCCCTGCAGAAAAAAGAAGAAGATGCCGATGATACGCCCGGGACGCAATTTGAACTCGATTGGCGAACCCCTCTGAGCGTAACCCTTCCGGATTTTGAGGGGCCTCTCGATCTTCTTTTGCATCTCATTCGACGAGATGAACTCGACATTTACAACATCCCTATTAGCCACATCACCGATCAGTACTTGTCGATGCTCGGGGCCATGCAGGTATTCGATCTCGAAGTTGCGGGTGAGTTCTTGGTCATGGCGGCTACGCTTATGCGGATCAAGGCACGTCTTCTTTTGCCAACCTGGCCCGAAGATGAAGATGAAGAGGATCCGCGCTTCGAACTTATGCAACAGCTCCTCGAATATCGACGCTTCAAAGAGGCGGCTCAAGAGCTGCAGCATCGCGAAGCCGATCAGCGGTTAAGATTCGGCCGGAGTGTGATCCCCGAAGTGACCAGCGAGGGCGAAATCGAGCTGGCCCCCGTTTCGCATTTCACTCTTATTGAAGTGATGAAAGATGTGCTCGCGCGGGCGGGCGAAGACTTCTTCTACGAAGTTGAAATGGAAGAAGTCGCTCTCGAAGAAAAAATGGAGCTCATTACAACCGAGCTTAGAACATCCCAGCGCGTCTTGTTTCTCGATCTCATGACCCGCTTTCCCCGGCGCATGCATGTGGTTGTTACCTTCATGGCAGTTTTAGAAATGGCGCGTTTGGGTCAAGTCATGGTTGCCCAAGAAAGTACCTTTGGGCAGATTTGGATTTATCGTCCGGCGGTTGCCGAAGCAGAAGGGGAGACCGCAGAGACTCAGGAATCCCAAGAGGAATTGAGAGATGGAACGACATCAACTGACACCCCTAATTGAGGCGCTGCTGTTTTGCGCTGACCAGCCTTTAACCATTCGAGCGCTCGTGAAGGCGGTTGCGGATCCCGACGTTGACAAGACTGACGTTAAAGCGGTTTTGGAAGCTCTCAGAGAAAACTATGAGCACGCCGGTCGGGGCTTTGAACTCACGCGCTTGGGCAACGGATATCAGATTCTTACCCGCGCCCGTTATGCACCCATGATTGAGAACATGCTAAAAACACGGC
>JABDJR010000622.1 GCA_013003415.1 Candidatus Eiseniibacteriota bacterium
TGTATGAAGAGGGTGGCGTCGACTACCCCTTAAGCTACGTGCGCTGGACCGAAGGCCGCAACTTAGGTGCGGTGCTCGACTGTCTCGCGCGTAAAGAACTTCAGGTCGACGACCTTGTGACCGACGAGGTCGACCTCGACAACGCCCCCGAAGCCTACGCGCGCATTCTCGCGGGCGGTGGTCTTGGCACCGTCATTCGGTACCCGCAAAACGAAGATCCCACCCGAACCATTCAGCTCGCATCCTCTTCAGGGGAAACAAGCTCCGGAGAAGTGGGCGTGCTTGTGGTGGGGGCAGGTTATTTTGCAAAGACCTTCCACCTTCCTAACCTTCAGGCCAGTTCAAAAATGAAGCTCGTGGGAGTGGTTAGCGGTACCGGAGCCAACGCCCGACAGGTTGCGGAACGCTACCAAGCCGCTTTTTGCAGCACCGACTATGAAGAGGGGCTTTCGCAACCCGACGTCGATGCCGTCATTCTGGCCACCCGTCACGATCTCCATGTGCCCCAAGCCCTCGCTGCCATCGCCAAAGGCAAACACGTTCTCATGGAGAAACCGCTAGCCTTGTCAGGCGAAGATCTCAAAAAGCTCAACGAAGCTTTAAAAGCGAACCCGGTGCGGTTCGCGGTGGGCTTCAACCGCCGTTACGCCCCCATGACGGTTCAGTTGAAATCGCTTTTGGCAAACCGCCAGGGGCCGGTTCAAGGGGTGTACCGTATGAATGCGGGGCGCCTCCCAAGAGACCATTGGGTCAATGATCCGGTCGAGGGCGGCGGTCGCATTTTAGGCGAGGCCTGTCATGTGTTCGATTGGTTTACCTATCTTTTAGACGCTCAGCCTCAAACCATGCAATCGACCATGCTGCGTTCCGCCGATGTCGAAGTGATCGATGAAGACAACCTAACCGCCACGGTCGGCTACGACGATGGCTCCGCCATGACCTTGATGTACAACACGGCCGGAGCCAAGCAGTACCCCAAAGAATCCTGCGATCTATTTGCCCCAGGGTTGGCGGCTACGCTCGTCGACTACAAAGAGCTTCGCTGGGTGGGTTCCTCAAGCGGCAATAAGTCGTCGCGGGTGGAAGATAAAGGGCAGGGCGAAGAGATGAAAGTCTGGCGGGAGTATTTGGTGAACGGCAATGAGGCTCGAGTCGCCACCTTCCCTGAAGCGGCTATTTCCACCTGGGTGACCCTTTGTGCTCTCGAAGCTGCAAAGACCGGCGAGACAATTGATATTAAGCGCACCTTCGCTTCCTTAATGGAGTAAACGTGAGGTTTCTCGACGACCTGCGTTACTTCATCCCTCGCATGTCCTGGCAAAACGCCCTTGCCCTTGCCGGGCGAAAACTGACCAAAGGGCGCGAAAAAAAGAAGTTGCTTCAAGAGTTTGCGAAGGACATCCCCTTTGACCAACTCTGCCAACAACTCGGCCTTTCCAAAGATCCGGTTAAAGATCTGACCTCGGTTTGGAATCAGTTCCGAGAAAAACCCGAAGCCGGGGCAAGCGCCTTAGCCGATCGCGTTCTTGAAGGGGAGCAACATCTTTTTGGAGCTGCCACTCAGGTCCACTGGCCCCCCAAGTGGGATTGGCGGTGGGACGGCACCGCAAACGAACCCCTGTTTGTCGACGACACAAGAAGCACATGGGAAGTGCAGCGTTTGCAGGGACTCCTACCTTTGGCTTGGGCGGCTTCCGAAGGTTTGGGTTCCAAAGGCTCGGAAACCTATGCCAAAGCATACTTCGCGGGTCTCAAGTCGTTTCACGAAAATGCTCCTGCACCTCCCGCTTCAGGTTGGGCCAGCGCTCTCGAACTCGGAGTGCGGTTCATCGCTCTTGCCCAAGCTCTCCCGCACCTGACAGAGACCAAAGCGATCACCGGCACCTGGCCCTGGTTACTCACCCTACTCGACCGACACGCGCGCTGGCTCAAGGCCGACTTGTCCCTCGACAAAGTTGTCCGCGGGAATCATCTGCTGGGGGAGTTGGCCGGACTTGTGGTTGCGGGTTACTTCGTACCAAGCGCCAAGGCAAGGTGGTGGGGGAATCTTGACCCTCAAGAACTCTTAGAAGACGAGATTCTCATTCAGTTTCATGAGGATGGGGTCAACGTCGAGCAGTCCTTAACCTATCAAAAGTTTATTCTTGAGTTTTTGGTTGTCGCGGCACGGTTCGCCTCTTTGAGCGGACGCCCTTTTCATGACAAAACAGTTTCCCGAATTCAGGCCGGTCTGAATCACCTCCGCCAGGCACAAACTCCCACCGGCGACTTGCCTCGGATCGGAGACGTGGACTCCGGACGTGGAGCCTGGTGGGGCGATCAAGATCCGCACCAGCCGCAGACCTTGCTCGAGCGAAGCGGGTTTCTTTCCCAGACCGAACCGAGCCTCGGCTTCACCCACTTTGATCGGGGAGGCCACCTGGTCTTTCGAAATCAAGATTGGTACCTCTACATGCGCGGCGGCCCCTTTGGCTGGGGACCCTCGGCGGGCCATAGTCACATGGATCGGCTGGCCCCGGTGCTGTGGTTTCGCGGCAATCCGGTCTTTGTGGACCCGGGAATGTTTGGCTATCAGATCCCTCTTGAGCACTTCCACGGCATGCGTGGACCCGAGGCCCATGGGGGGATTACCCCCAGCCCCTGGCCAGGTCCAAGCCCCGAGTGGTTTTTCCGCTGGGACAAATCCCCAAGCCCTGCGTCCATGGCCCCAAAGGCCCTGGAGGACGGTTTTCAGGTGGAGGGAAAGGTGAATTTAGGGGACGAATCGAAGCCTTTGATCTGGCACAGAACAATGCGGTACAATCAATTACAAGAAATTTGGATAATCTCGGATCGCATCAATCATAGTCCCGGTGGCCCCATTCAGTGGGGCTTTAGTCTTGCCCCCGAAACCACGGTCCGCGAGGTTTCGTCCGGGGTCATGGAACTTAATCTTCAGTCTGGAAACCAACTTCACCTTAGCTTCCAACCTCCTGGTTCAACGCGAATGGAATCTTGCTTTGTGTCCCGCGCTTACGGACAAAGGCAGACCGCCACGCGCATCCTTCGCGAGCTGAGCCCCGGAATTCTGGAATCTGAAATAACCATTGGACCAGCGCCAGTCTCTTAACCGCTCCCTTGAGGAGGCTCGATTTTGCACATTCTCATTACCGGTGGTGCAGGATTCCTAGGATCCCATCTGTGTGATTACCTGCTAGAGCAGGGGCACCGGGTGACGGCTATGGACAACCTGCTCACGGGAAATGTCGATAACCTGTCCCACATTCGAAGTCCTGAGTTTTCGTTCATTCGCTATGACGTGACGAACTTCATTTATGTGCAAGATCAGGTCGATTTTGTCATGCACTTCGCCAGTCCCGCGAGCCCGTTTGACTATTTGAAGTTTCCCATCCACACCTTGAAGGTGGGTGCACACGGAACGCACAATGCTTTGGGTTTGGCGAAAGCCAAGGGGGCTAAATTCCTGCTTGCTTCCACCAGCGAAGTCTATGGCGATCCGCTTGTTCATCCCCAGCCCGAAACCTATTGGGGTAACGTCAATCCCATTGGAATTCGTGGGGTGTACGACGAAGCCAAGCGCTTCGCCGAGGCCATCACCATGGCCTATCACCGGTATCACGGGCTCGACACCAAGATCGTCCGTATCTTCAATACCTTCGGTCCTCGCATGCGAGTGGAAGACGGTCGCGCGGTTCCTAACTTCATCAATCAGGCGATTCACAATCAAGACATCACCGTGTTTGGCGACGGGTCGCAAACCCGATCCTTCGGTTATGTTTCCGACTTGGTAGCGGGTCTTTATAAGTTGATGATGTCGGATCAAAACGAGCCCGTGAACATCGGGAATCCTCAGGAGCTTACGGTCAAGGAAATGGCCGAAACCATCGTCAAGCTCACAAACTCAAAGAGCAAGATCGTGTATCAAGATCTCCCCGAGGACGATCCCAAAATCCGCCAACCTGATATCTCGAAGGCAAAACGTGTACTCGATTGGGAGCCCAAAGTCCCGGTACGCGAAGGCCTCGAAAAAACGATCGAGTGGTTCGTTAAGCACTCGCAACGAGCTTAGCTGGGGTTACCGTGAAGGGTCTGGTCATTACTCCCACCTACAATGAAGTCGACAACGTCGAGGAACTTGTGCCTCGCGTGTTGTCTCAGTCTCCCGATCTTGAAATCCTCATCGTCGATGACAACTCGACCGATGGCACAGGAGACAAGGTTGAAGAGATGCGGAAAACCGAACCCCGGCTGCACTGTTTGCACCGCCCGGGGAAGATGGGGCTGGGAACCGCCTACGTCGATGGCTTTCGCTACGCGCTAGAACGCGACTATGAGTTGGTGTTCGAGATGGACGCCGACTTCAGTCACGATCCCGACTCCATCCCGGCATTTCTAGAAGCGATTCAAGAGGCCGACTTGGTGGTGGGTTCGCGCTATTTGAATGGCGTTACCGTCGTCAACTGGCCGCTTCATCGGCTTATCCTGTCTTACGGGGCCAACCTCTATACCCGCATCGTGACGCGCATGCCTCTAAAAGATGCGACGGGTGGGTTCAAGTGTTTCCGACGTTCCACCCTTGAGGCCATCGATCTCAATGAAGTGAACTCCGACGGCTACGGTTTTCAGGTTGAAATGAACTTCAAAGCCTGGCGTAAGAAATTGCGGGTTAAAGAGATTCCAATCTTGTTTGTCGACCGCCAAGTTGGGGCCAGCAAGATGAGCAATAAGATTATTTGGGAAGCTATGTGGTTAGTTTGGCGTCTCCGTTTCGACGCTCTCCGAGGCAAGCTCTAGTGGATCTGTCCATTGTCATTGTTTCGTACCGAACGCCTGAGCACCTGAAGCGTTGCCTGACGCGTTTGTCCCAGCACAAAGCGCGCTGCTCCTTTGAGGTGTTGGTGGTCGATAATGAATCCGGGGACGAAAGCCCCGAGATTGCCCGTTCCTTCGAAAGCGTGACCGTCATTGAATCGGGGGCCAACCTTGGTTTTGCGGGCGGGGTCAACCGGGGCTTAGCCGCCGGTCGTGGGCGCTACAGTTTGGTTCTGAATCCCGACGTGGAGGTGGGGCCCAACTCCCTCGACGAGCTTGTGGACTACATGGATGATCATCCGGAAGTCGGTCTCGCCGGTCCCAAACTATTGAACACCGACGGCAGCCTGCAACATTCTTGCCGACGCTTCTACACATTCAAGGCCATTCTTCTTCGACGCACCTTCTTAGGCAAACTCTTTCCCAACAGCCAAACCATCAAACGTCATCTCATGCTCGACTACGACCACGAAGAGCCGCGGGCGGTCGACTGGGTGGCCGGAGCGGCCATGGTAGTTCGC
>JABDJR010000629.1 GCA_013003415.1 Candidatus Eiseniibacteriota bacterium
GGGTTGGGTTAGCCGCGACATCATTCCTCGCTACACTCCGATCGGAGAGTCTCTCGGGCTCTGGTTGAAGCAGCAGGCAGAACCTGATGATTTGGTTGCGGTTACCGCCGCCGGGGCAATCCCCTATTTTTCGGAACTACCCACCTACGATGTCTTGGGTCTGAATGATCCCCATGTGCGGGGACGGGCGGCGAAGCGCACTGGAGCCTGGGCGCCGGGCCACAACCGCTACGATTTGGATGCGCTCATGGAGAGGCGCCCCCGGTGGATCGTCTGGGATTTTGGGGTCGAGTTGAATCGGCGCCGCTTAAGTACCCTCAGAAACTACAAGGGAGACCCGGAAGAGCTTGATTACCGCCGGGGTCTTTTAGCGCGTAAGGACTTTCAGGCTAACTACGAGATCGACACGCGGACGCCAGCCGTGACGCAACGGGCGTATACGGTATTTCGTCGACGGGCCCCCTAGAACGTAAGTCGTCGTTCCAAGGACTACGTTTCGTTCTAAGGATTGCGGTCCCAACGCAACTCAAAGGAGAGATCCTCCACCGGGAGTCCTTCGCGTTGCCCTTGGAAGGCGTCTCCTTTGCCATAACGAAGCCCCAGGAACATCGTGTGTTTGAAGGTCCATCCCAGTAGCACATGGCGCCGCAACACGGCAGAGTCCGTGTCTCTCAGAGATAAATGGAGACCGAGAGTAAAACCCTGGGGCGTTTGAACGTGCCCTCCCACATGAAGGCGAAGCTTGTCTTCAGGCACTGCGTGCCAGGATGCGCTGAGACCTCCGTAAACGACCGCCTGCTTAAACCGTCCGCTTCTGTCAAAGGCGTAAGCAACCTCTGTCGTGGCGTACTCTCGTGAAAAGGTCTTCCCCCGAAAGGTCACCGTAGAATCCCCATCGGCGAGGTGGGCGCTCTGATGCATGAGTCGCAAACGGAAAAAGAAGGGTTGGCGCTCTGTTTCAAAACCAAGACCCACGAGCCCATCGAAAGTCTGGAGAGGAAAGAACGACCCGTCTCGACCCAATGTAAAGAGGGCCGCGGCCTCAAGTTGAATGGCCCAGGGGTGGGTGCCACCGAATTGCACAATGGGAATGCCCTGGCCTAAGGCGGCGTCCATTTGGTCTCCATCCAAATGGGCGGTGATCGCCATCCGCGGTTCCAAGGGGCTTGCCAGGTGTCTCGGGAAAAGAGTCTCTGCGGGAAGCCAAGTCGCGGCCTTTGAGACCGGTCCAAGGATGAACAGTCCCAAGAGAGCAAGGAGGACGGATCGCAACATATGAGCCTCCTTCCTGAGAGGATTTGGGATGGACCTTGTCTTGACAGAGTTCTCCGGCCCCATAGAATGGAAGCCGGAACCAACGAGAGGCTAAGTCTGCCAATGAGAGTGAGCGAACGCAAGGTGAGGGCACTGGCCAAGGGTCTCGCCAAAACCTTAAATGAACATGAGGGATGTGACTTAAAGGGTGCGATCGAGGGCCTTGAATTAGAAATCGCGGCGGCCATCCATCGTGAACTCAAGGTCGAAGAAGATCTGGATCGCGAAGTCGAGGAAACCCTTCGGAGTCTAGGCTCACAGTTAAGCGACCCCTCGGTCGATACAGAGTTGCTTCGACGAAAGATAAAGCAACAACTCGCGAAGCAGAAGGGGATTGTGCTGTGAGGTTTAGCGAAGAGCGGATTGCACGCTTAGCGGAAGGGATTGTGGAGGCCTTATCGAAACGGAAGGATCTGATCACCTTAACCGGGTCCCGGGAACGCCTTGAACTGGACATCGAAGATTTCTTTATCGAAGATGGCAACATCGAAAGACAGATTTCCGAAGAGGCGGCGGCCAAAATAAAAACTTACTCGCGACCGATTCAAGAGGGGTCCAGTGAGTGGGACATGCTTTTCGCCAAGCATAAAGAAGAAATTGCCGCGCGAAGAGGGTACGTCCTCGGCTAGAACCTTGCCGGGGGCCATGAAAGCCGCGGATTCAGCGTAAAAGCCGCGTAAAAGGCCCGGAAATGCGTTCTGGGTGTGGGTTCTAGGGATGGAACCGTTTTCCCCCAAAGCGGGTATTATCGAAGCGAGCTATCACGCCGGGGAATGTGAGAGTAGGGATGAGCAAGCCAGAAAAACAAACACAGCTACAGGTCGTACCTGGAGAGAGAAACCGTCTCCAGCGCTATACCTTTGTGAGTGTACTCATCCATAGCCTAGTTTTTGCGAGCCTGGCTTTTACGTTTTCCAAAACGCAAAAGCCCACGTTTGCCGAGCCCTTGTATCAAGTTGCTTTTCTTGAGGCCGAGGTCCCCAACTACGAGCCACCGAAGCCTACCCGTACGGAAATTCCTGAAAAAAAGCCCGAGGTGAAACCGCCTCCCAAGGTTGAAGAGGTTCAGCCGCCTGAGCCCGAAGCGGTTCCGATTGAGACCAAACCGAAACCTAAGCCCAAGCCCGTGGAAAAGAAGCCTGAGCCCGAGGTCGTGAAGAAGGCCGAGAAGAAACCCGATCCGGTTCCCCTGAAGCCGGCTAAGGCTCGCGAAGAAAAGTCTGAGACGGTAGAGCCCGAAGTCGAGCCCGAGGTTGAAGAGATCAAGGCTCCCAAGGAAGTCCCGGTTGAGCCTGTATCCGTTGGATCCGTCGACCAAAAAGACTTTAAGCATAATTACTATCTTCAGGTCGTGCGCGCGCGCTTGGCGCGTGAGTGGGATCGTCCGGGGACAGGCGCGGGTCTGCTTCAGAGCACGGTTCATTTCATCATCAAGCGGGACGGTACCGTCCTCAGTCCTGAGGTCACCGAACCCTCGGGCAACACCATTTATGATCGCGCGGCTTTGAGTGCGGTTTTTTCTGTGAAACAACTGCCACCGCTGCCGGATACCTACTCCGGGGATCAGATCGGGATCAGCGTGGTCTTTCAAACCAAGTTTGAATAATCCTAGGAGAGTAGCTTGAAAGCAATTTGGCTAAGTCTAGTTCTGATCCTGAGCCTTGGGGCCTGGGCCCCAACCCTTCATGCCCAGGGAAGTGCTCAAGATGACCCGGAGTTGTCGCAAGAGGAACGCATTGTTATTTCTGAGAACGCGCGCAAGAAGATCCCCCTTTTGGTGGAGCGTTTTCGCGCGGGCATGGGAGCTACGCGGGACGACGCGAGCCAAGTGGAGCGGGTGGTTCGAAATGATCTCGATTATTCAGGGCTCTTTCGGGTTACCACCATCTCCCTGGTGGACAGTGGTGCTGTAGGAAGCGGTTTTGACGCTTTGGTTCGCGCTTCTACTGCCATTGAAAATGGGCGGGTTGTTCTAAGAGGTGAGCTTTTGTCTCTGCCCGATCTGAACCCTGTCTTTCTGAGGGACTACCGGGCGGCAGCAAAGGATTACCGGGAAGTCGCCCATCGTTTTTCCGACGACATCGTTTTATATCTCACCGGACAGCAAGGGATCTCGCGCACTTCGATCGCCTTCGTCTTGAAGCAAGGGAGGAGCAAAGAGATTTATACGGTCGATTACGACGGTCACAATTTAAGGGCGGTCACGAACAACGGAAGCATCAATCTCTCCCCTCGGTTTAGCAAAGACGGGAAACGGATCGCCTACGCGTCTTACTTGCAAGGAGACGCTGACATCTATGTCATGGATCTCTCAAACGGACAAAACACCTGTTGGGTGAAGGGTCCGGGAGTGCAAAGCTCTCCGGCTTGGTCGGTGCAAAACCACCTGGCCTACGGGAACACCTCCGGATCCCAAAGTGGAATCTATGTGGCAAACGGAGCCGGGAACAAAGGCAGCCGTCTCACCCGTGGTGGGGGTATCAACACCTCGCCGAGCTGGTCCCCGGATGGGAGACGGATGGCCCACACTTCGGATCGGTCTGGAAATCCGCAGATTTACACCATGGATGCAGAAGGCGGCAACGCCAGGCGTTTGACCTTCTCCGGGAAGTGGAACGATCTTCCTTCTTGGTCCCCAGATGGGGCCCGAATCGCCTACGCCTCACGACAAGATGGGGTGTTTCGGATCTTCTCAATCGACGCCTCAGGTCTGGGTAAGCCCAAGCAGCTCACCTTTGGACCGGGAAGCGACGAGAATCCGAGCTGGGCTCCAGACAGTCGCCACCTCGTCTTTTCGTCCTCTCGGGGTGGGACAAGGGGGCTCTACATCTTGAATGTGGACACGGGGATCGTGCGTTCGTTGGTGGTGGGCAAAGGCGATGCCTCATCGCCTGATTGGTCGGCCGTCCGGCCCGATTGATTTTGGGAACCTGGGCAAGGGCCTAGGGGTATCAGTGGGAAGGGGAGTGGGTATCTTGCCTGCCCCCCTAATCTGGGATAAAGTCAAGCTCTGTAATACCGGGGTTTTAAGCCTATTCAGGGTTTGGTGTTCTTTCCTTACGGAGGGTATTGGGATGAGCAAAACCAAAGCATTCCCGTTGCGTCTTGTGTTGGCGGGGTTTTTGGTCTTTTTCGTGTGGGGTTGTAGTAAGCATAATCATGTCGCCGAAGATCCTTCGGCCATGATGGACGGATCCGGAAACGGAACCGATGGTGAGAACGGAAACGGCGATGGCTACGGCCAAGACCGAGCCGGAGTCGATGTCGATAACGGCAGTAGCGGATTCTACATCGGTATTGAAGACGTCTTCTTCCCCTATGATCGTTACGAACTGCGAACCGAAGCGCGTCGTGTGCTTCAGGAAAACGTTCGCTATCTCCGCGACAATCCTGATCTGCGCATTGTCCTTGAAGGACACTGCGACGAACGGGGAACCACGGAGTACAACCTTGCCTTAGGCCAAAAGCGCGCCGAGGCAGTTCGTCAGTATTTGGTCGATTTGGGCATTGAGCCACAGCGAATCTCCCTGATTTCCTTTGGCGAAGAGAAACCATTTGTGGAGGGTGCCTCCGAAGATGCTTTCTCCAAAAACCGACGTGTCCACTTCGCCGACAACTATTAGTCGACGAGTTTAGGAATCATGAATAAATCAATGGTGTGGGGAGGGATCCTTATAGGATCCTCCTGCCTTTTTCAGGGGTGTGTTGGGGCGTTCTTTTCCCAGCCCACCAATGTTGAAATTACCCGAAGTGAAGTCGAGGCCCTACGGAAGGAGCAGCAAGAAATTCTGCGTCTTCTTGAAGAGCTTAAAGCTCAGACCAGTACCCAAGGGGACCGTCTGGCCACGATGCAAGCCGATGGCAACTTCACCTTGGAGGAGCTGGACGAGAAGTTCAGCACCATCCAGTCGCAGATCGATGACCAGACCCAACGTTTCGAGCAAATGCAACAGAAGGTCGAAGATGAGATCTCCGATCGGGCCAAGCTCGAAGCCGAGCTCATGCAAGGCTCCCGAGCGGTTGAAGAACTCCCCGAGGGGCAATCCGCGCCCCGGATCGAGAGCACTTCCAATCAGCCCAAAGCCAATGAGCTTTATGACGCTGCCTATCGTGATTTCTCGCGGGGGAACTATGAGTTGGCGATCAAGGGTTTCCAGGAGTTACTCGGCTACTACCCCGATATGAATCTGTCCGACAACGCTCAGTATTGGACGGCCGAGTGCTACTACGGTATGGGAGACCTTGAAACCGCGATCAAAGAGTACCTCAAGGTGCGTGATCTCTTCCCCGAAGGAGACAAAGTGGCCGCGGCCACGCTCAAGACCGGCTACGCGTTTCTTCGTAAAGGCGACACCGCTACCGCGAAGCGCTATTTCGAAACCGTGCTGCGTGAGTTTCCCGGTTCCGATGAAGCCGATCTGGCTGGAGACAAGCTGGACAGCCTTCTATAGCCTTTCAGGGTGAGCGGTAGTATGAAGTTTTAAGCGGGTGCAATTCTCTTTGCGCCCGCTTTTACTTTGGCCGCGGTTGTACCCAGTCCATGGTTCTCGACGACCCAACCGCGAGCGGCTTGGCTGAGACGGGTGCGGGTTTCGCCTTCCGAGAGAAGTCGTTCCCAAGCCTGCGTGAGTTCGGAAACATTCTCGGGGGAAACCAAAAGCCCACTCACGTCCTCGCGAATAGCCTCGGGGATTCCCCCGCTTCGAGAGCCAATGGAAGGCACGCCGCTGGCAGCCGCTTCCAAGAAGACAATGCCAAAACCCTCCACGTCGTCTTGGTCTCGTATTTCCTTTGAGGGAGTGAGAAAGATGTCTGCGGCTCGAAAGAGATCGGGAAGACGTTCTTCGGGAATCTCACCTAAAAATTTCACGCGGTCAGACACGCCGTTTTCCCGGGCGAGGGTTTCCCAGGGAGTGGTGTCTCCTACGCCCGCGACAAGGAGGGTGGTCTTCGTGTTCAAGTGCTGCAGCGCTTGAAATAAAAGATCGAGACCCTTTCTCTGCACCAACCTTCCTACAAACAAGGAGTAAAGACCTTCCGAGGAGAGTGAGAACGTCTCGCGTATCGAGGCGCGGCTCTCAGGAGAAGTTGCAGGCTTAAAAAGCTCGGTGTTGACCTCGGGCTCCGCGACGACGAGTCGACTCTCGGGAAAGCCAAGCCCCGTGGCTAGACTTGCGGTAAACCGACTGTTCATGATGTGCATCACGGGAAGTTCGGTGAGTTGCTTCCAGAGTCGGCGGCGCAGAAACTTCCCTTTCCATCTTCTCGCCGCGCGCAGTAGGTCATTGCCGTGAAAGACCGTCGCGACCGGAACCTGGAACTCGCGACCCAGGCGAATCCCAAGGGGAGCAAAAGGGCGCGCATTTCCAATAATCAGGAGTTGGGGACGGGTTCTCTTGAACTCTTCTCGTAGGGTTTGCCGAGCCAATCGCAGGTGACCCCATCGGTGAGATTGGGCCGCATCGAAAGGAAAGGCAACCACGCGTTCGTCACCCGCGTTTCTTGGCGTCTGTCCACGCCAGGTGCCGGTGAAAACGGTTGTTCGCACGCCAAGCCCAGAGGCAAAGTCGGCGTAGTAGCGAGCCATGCCACCGGGTCGGGGAGGGTAGTCCTGGGTCAAAAGAATGATGTTCATGAGAGGCTACGTTATCAGGTCTCGAAACTTGGGATAAAGCGCTGTGAGTGAACTTTCTCGATGCACCTTCTCGCGACCCGCTTCCCCCCGGGCCCGAAGGTCATCGGGAGTTTCGAAGGCGCGGGCAAGCCCTTGAACCCACCCCTCGGAATCATTTGCAAGCTCGTGCCCCCCGAGGACGAGGCTGGGGTTCACCCCAACCGGGGAGGCGAGAACCGGTAGCCCCGCCGCTTGATAGAGCAGAATCTTGAACCCGCACTTTCCACGGGTGAATGGAGTGTCATAGAGCGGCATGATACCCAGGGTTGCCCGTTTGAGCAGGGCTTTTTCGGACTCGGGATCCCAGGGTTCAAAGCGGACTCCATCGGGGCAGGGTTCGGGAGCACGATCGGCCATGACGACCAAGTGCGTTTTGGGAAATTGCTTTCGATGTTGTTCGAAGGCGGGGAAGAATAAATCCAAGTTCTTGAGGTTGGTGCGGCTCCCAATCCAGGCAACGCAATTCGGATCCCGATCCGACCAGGGGCCGGGGGAAAAGACGTCGGTGTCTACCGGCGTAGGGAGCACGGTGGCCTTCTTGGGGTCGGCGGTCGCTTTGGCAAGGGTGGGGTTTCCGGCCAAGACTGAATCTGCGGCCCGGGTGATTTGGGCGAACCGGGTTTGGTTTCGCTGGCTTCCTTCGCCATCGACGTAGATCGCATCATCGACATCGAAGACCAACCGCGTGCAATGACGCCGCAGGTCGGAAACTGTTCGCGGTCCAAACAGCTTCTTTTGCACAAATAGGTGTCCTGCCTTTGGAAGTTTGAGTCGCAATACCTTTCGCTGGAGGAATCCTTTGGGGATCTCGTGACACTCTACCGCGATGCCGTCTTGTTGGAGGAGGGGAAGGTATTGGTGGACGCGGAGTCGCGTACTCGCGGTGCGGGCGTTCCCAATGGTCCAGAAGACGAGTTTCAAGATTCGGCCCCATGGGTATCGACAACGCGTTCCATCAGAGCCTCCACCAAAGACACCATCTTGGTCTCCGAAAAGTGAGATTCGGCTCGTTCCCGCGCCGCACGACCCAGAGCTTCCCGTTTCGTTGGGTTGTCCAGGAGGTCTCGGATCATCCGCGCAAGGATGTTTGCGTCTCCCGAGGGGACAAGCACGCCGTGAACGTCGGTTTCCATGGCTTCTCGAATTCCTGGAAGGTCAGAAGCTACGATCGCCTTCCCCTTTGCCATAGCTTCGACCACGCTGTTGGGGAATCCTTCTTTGTAGGAAGGTTGAACGACCAGGGTGGCATCTTCCAAGAGCGATCCCAAATGCTGGTGAAAGCCCAAGAATCGGACTTGTGACGCAATGTTCAATTCCCGAGCTAGTGATTCTAGGCGCGGCTGCTCCTTGCCTTCTCCGATGCAAACGAGATAAGGACGATGCTGTGGTGCGAGTTTGCTCAGGCTTTCCATGAGGATGTCATGCCCCTTGATCGCGGTGAGTTGGCTTGTGGTCACCAAAATGGGCGAGGGATCGTCCGGCTTTATTTCGGCGGCCACCCTGAGTTCTCCCACGCCTTCTCCAGGAAGGAAGGCGGTGAGGTCGACGCCATTGGGAACGACAGTGACCCGTTTTTCGGTATGCATCCATGGAAAAGTTTTCAGGTGATCGACAACCGTGTGGGCGGGGGTAACAATGTGCGTGACGTAGCGACGTTGCTCAACCCGCATGGAAAAGCGATCGCGAATATCCCCGGGGCCCCCGACTCTTTGCAACACCGGTATTTTGTTCTGACGCGCGGCCGGCCCGGCAATGCGATTGTCTTTAGAGACGTTGGTTACGATCAGATCGGGTCGTCGGTTTCGGATCGTGCGGCTCAGATTGAGAATGGCGATCGGATTCCAATCCGGACCAAAAGCCATTTCCTGAACCCAGAAATCTTCTGCCCGGCAAGCTTCGCCAAAGGGGTTACCCGGGCGGAGAACAAACCCCACCTCATGCCCTCGACTACGAAGGCCTCGAGCCACTCTGAGACTCCAACTTTTGACACCGCCCCAGCGGCGCGTGGCGTTGACGAACAGAATTCGCACGTGGGTTACCTAAGGCAGGTCAGGGACAACTTGGGTGGCTTCTTCATCTCGGAACTGCAGGTCGTAGAGTTTGCGGTAGAGGCTGGGTCGGGACAGGAGTTCGCGGTGATTGCCTCGTTCGACAATGCGCCCTTCATCGAGAACCAGAATCTGGTCGGCGCCCATGACGGTGCTCAGACGGTGGGCAATGACGAAGGTGGTGCGGTTCTTCAAGAGCCGATCCAAAGCTTCCTGGACCGCCACCTCAGACTCGGTGTCCAAAGATGAGGTTGCCTCATCCAGAATGAGAATCTCGGGATCTTTAAGCACGGCTCGCGCAATGGCCAGGCGCTGCCGCTGGCCACCGGATAAGGTTTGGCCCCGCTCTCCAATCACCGTTTCATAGCCGTCTTTGAGGTCCTCAATAAACTCATGAGCATTCGCGGTCCGAGCGGCAGCCACAATTTGCTCTCGACTGGCTTGGGGATATCCGTAAGCGATGTTGTTGGACACCGTGTCGTCAAAGAGGATGGTCTCCTGAGTCACGATCCCAATGAGTTGTCGCAGGTCCTTGAGCTTCAGTTCTTGAGTGTTTACCCCGTCGAGGGTGATGGCGCCGGAGGTGGGGAGCTGAAAGCGAGGCACCATATCCACCAGGGTGCTCTTTCCGCCACCACTCGGTCCTACCAAAGCGGTGGTGGTGCCACGCATGGCTTCCAGGCTGACTTCACGGAGCACAGGACGGCCCTCGTCGTAGGAAAAGGAAACGTTTTCGAAACGAATGGAATGTTCGAAACGATCGACCCTTTTTGCATTCGGGAGATCGGTTTCCTTGGGGAGATCGAGAATCTCAAACACGCGATCGACCGCGGCCGCACCCCGTTGGAACCGGGTAATGACATTTCCCAGTACCTTCATAGGGTGGAGCATGGAGACCAAAGCGAGAAAGAAAAGAAAGAACCGCTCGGGGCTTAGAGGGTTTTCAGCCCGGAACACGAGTTGCCCTCCGTAGTACAGGACGCCCACCCCAATCAAGACTCCCCAAAACTCGCTTAAGGGGGCGGCCATGGAGTCGAGACGCAGCAATCGTACGGCGGCGGAACGATAGCCACCCGTAATTTCGGAGAACCGCTTCGTTTCTTGATCTTCGGTGGTGAAGGCTTTGACCACGCGCACGTTGGCTAAGATCTCATTTAGCGAAGAAGTGACCTGACCAATCCGTTCTTGAGCGCGACCACTCTGGCGACGTAGCTTGGAGGCAAGTTTTCCCGTGATGAGAACGAGTGGAGGCACAATGAGAAAGCTCACCATGGAAAGGTGGAGGCTTGCCCAGAGTGTGATCCCAAGAAACAAGAGAACCTGAATGAGGTTGTGAACAAACGCGGCCGCAGTGTTGATGGTGAACTGTTTGACCAGCTCAACGTCGGTAATGACTCGGCTCACGAGCTGGCCGCTGGGATACTTGCTGTGAGTGCTCAGGGGCAACTGAACCATGTGATGAAAGACGTCGTTTCGCATGGACTCGGCCGCCCCTTGCTCGACTTTGATGAACGCTACTTTGCGACCGAAGTCGGATGCGTTTTTTAGGAGCACCGCCACCAGACTCACCACACAAAGCCAGGCTAGGACATCGAGGGGTTCGGCGCGGTCTTGAATCTGAACCAGCCCGTCCACGAAGACATCCCGGGTTTCCCCAAAGCGTGCCTTCAAGCCCCCTGAGGCACTATTCCAGGCATCCTGAGCGCGGCTGAAGGTGCTCTGGAGCCCCGTCCATACTCCGAGCGGTTCCTCGGGTACCTGGTCGGATCGGCGGAAGATCTTGTTAATAATGGGAATGACAAGCCCAATAGAGAATCCGCTGAAGATCGCGTATCCGCCCATGAAGAAGATGCCACGCAGAATGTGGCGCCACTGGGGCTTGAGGTAGCGTCCAAGACGCCGAAGTGTATGCATAGGACTAGAAGCTTACGTTCTGGATGAGGGACTCACAAGAAGAGAAAGCGGCACCCCTAGGGGCACCGCTTTCCGAAGTGCTTGCAGATGAATGGCTTAGTCGATGTTTCGACGGCCGCCTCGGGGCTACCGAATCAGAACCATTTTCCGGCTCAGATTCTGGCCTGCCGTTCTGAGGAAGTAAGGATAGATGCCGGAGGCAACTTGGCGTCCTTGCGCATCCGTACCATCCCACTGGAATTCATAGGACCCTGGGGGTTGCTCGCCTTCAAGAAGGGTGCGCACCAGACGCCCCCGCATGTCGAATACTTGAAGGGTGACAGCCTGGTAGGCGCTGCCCTCAGGAATCCTATAGCGAATGGTGGTAGCTCCGGCCCTGACCGGGTTGGGAGCGTTTTGCAGCAAAAGAGGCACGGTTGGATTTGCGTCGAAAGGCACATCCACTCGGGTGAAGATCTGCTCGTCCACACAACCCGAGTTCCGTTGGTCGCGCTTAAACATGGGCCACACGGCCAAGTTTTCGTTAAAGGCCCATGGGGTATCCCAAACGTAAATGCTCTGATCGAAACTTGTGGCAATCACCTCGGTTAGCCCGTCGTTGTCGATATCCCAAATCGCTGGTGCCTGCTCTATAAGGCCACCGGTTTGGATCGGGAAACCAGGGAGGAAGTTGCCGGAGCTATCGTAGCCAAGCACGCGTCCGAGCTGGTCGCCAACCACGATGTCGAGGCTACCGTCGTTGTCGACATCAGCAAGAACCGGACTAGAGCGAATGGCAACCTGATTGTTCAGGTTGTCTCGAATAAGAACCGGAAAGTTCGGAAGGATGAATCCGTTAGTTCCGTCGAAGGCAAAGAGCGACCCGTTCGAAGCCCCAATCACGATATCTAGGAATCCGTCTCCGTTGATGTCACCAAGGGCAGGAGAGGAATCGAGATCTTCGTTGAGC
>JABDJR010000659.1 GCA_013003415.1 Candidatus Eiseniibacteriota bacterium
GGGCATCCATCTCTTCTTTTTTCTTCTTACCCATGGCTCGCCGCAGAATGTCGGCGTCGCCAAGGGAGAAGCCGGCCATGGTGCTCGCGATCTGCATGACCTGTTCCTGATAGACCATCATGCCGTAGGTGGACTTGAGGATGGGTTCCAAACACGGATGCTCATAGCGAATTTCTTTGTGACCGTGTTTACAATCGATAAAGTCGTTCACCATGCCAGATCCCATGGGGCCTGGGCGGTAGAGCGCGTTGACGGCCACGATGTCTTCGAAGGACTCGGGAGACAGTTTTCGCAGCAAGTCCCGCATACCGGAGGATTCCAACTGAAAAACAGCAATGGTGTGAGCGTTTCGCAGCAGATCGAAGGTCTTTTCGTCGTCGAATCCCAGATTCTCTAAGTCGGGGCGGTTCCCGGTTCGTTCTTCAATTAAATCAAGACTGTCGTTGATGACGGTCAGCGTGCGAAGCCCCAGGAAATCCATTTTCAGGAGGCCCACCCGCTCGCTGGACTTCATGTCCCACTGGGTCGAGACCTCGCCCTTCCCCGACTTAAAAAGGGGAACCACTTCATCGAGGCGTCCCGGCGCAATCAAGACTCCGGCCGCGTGAGTACTCGCGTGGCGGTTCACACCTTCGAGAGTGCGCGCGGTGCGAATTAGCTTACCGTGGACGCCATCGTTCTCTTCCATGGCGCTCAGCTCTGGAACTTGCTCAACCGCCTTTTCCAGACTGATACCAAGCTCTGCCGGTACAAGCTTTGCCGTGTAGTCGACTTCGGAATAGTCCATGCCCAGCACCCGACCCACGTCTCGGATGACGCCTCGAGCCGCCATGGTTCCAAAGGTGATGATTTGGGTCACGGACTCTTCACCGTACTTTTGCTTCACATACTCAATGACTTCGCCTCGACGGCGGTAGTCAAAATCGATATCGATATCGGGCATACTTACCCGTTCGGGGTTGAGGAACCGCTCGAACAGCAGTTCGAACCTCATAGGGTCGATGTCTGTGATGCGGAGGCAATAAGCCACCAAACTTCCGGCCGCAGACCCGCGGCCCGGACCCACCGAAATGCCCTTGTCGCGCGCGTGCTGAATAAAGTCGCGAGTAATGAGGAAGTACCCGGCGTACCCCATTTGGCGGATGACATCGAGTTCGTATTTGAGTCGCTCGACCAAGGCGTCATCGATTGAGCTATAGCGTTCCTTCAGACCCTCCTCACACAGAAAAACCAAATAGTCATCGAGGTCTTTAAAACGGGTGGGCAAAGGAAACTCGGGCAGGAGCAAGTTTCCGAAATCAAGATTGAGTTCGACCAGGTCCGCAATGTCCCGAGTGGCTTGAAGGGCATCGGGGACGCCTTCGAAGAGAGCCGCCATTTCTTCGGTGGACTTAAAGTACCGTTGATCGGTTTCCGCCCGGAAGCGATTCTTGTCTTCCATGGTGTTTTGTTGCCGAATATTAACGAGCACTTCTTGAGCTGATGCGTGTCCCGGACCAAGGTAGTACACATCGTTCACCGCCACCGCACGCACTCCGGCTCGCTTGGAAGCGTCGACCAACTGGGGAATGAGGGCGCGCTGATGGGGAATGTTGTGATCTTGAAGAGCGACGTAGAAGTTGTCGCCAAGGATTTCACGATGACGGCCCGCAATATCGAGAGCCTGTCGTGGCTGACCCGCCAAAACTTCCCGCGCCACAGCCCCGTTCATGCCCGAGGAAATCCCGATCAGACCCTCGGCATGATCTTCCAAAAACTCATAGTCGATTCGCGGAAGATAGTAGAAACCTTCGAGGTAGCCGGCGGTGGCAATCTTAAGAAGATTCTTAAAGCCCGTATGGTTGCGAGCCAAAAGGACGAGGCGATCGAGATTTCTTGCCCGGGTGTCTTTTTCAAAACGCGAACTGCGGGTTAGATATGTTTCCATGCCCACGATAGGCTTCAGGCCTCTCGACCGGGCGGCGTCGTAAAACTCAATGGCCCCAAAAAGGTTTCCATTGTCGGTGAGGGCCACCGCATCCATATTGAGTTCAGCCGCCCGCGCCACCAGCGGCTTTATTTTTGTGGCCCCGGTTAAGAGACTGTAATCAGAATGAACATGAAGGTGAACAAAGCTTTGCTGCACGAACCACCGCTCCTCGACGAAACTAAATATTGGGTTACCCCTTAAAGTACGCGAAGGACGGGTACGGGGTAAAGGCTCCCTTAAGGAATTTGAAAACTGGCTTCGCGAACGGTTCGATTACCCGCCCGATCACGAACCGATACACGCACCGAGTGCTCTCCACTGGCTAGAGGCGTTCGCAGATGACTCTGCAACACACGCGCGTCCGGATCCCATTCACAGATCACCGACTGCCCGTTGACTTCCATGTCCATGGTGCGCCATGTCACGCCCGACCCGGTGTCCACAATTTTGGCCTTCACCCGAGGCGTGCTATCTGCTTTAGGGGCCTTGGGAAGAATTAAGGAAACTTGAGGGGCTCTCACATCTCGAAACAGCGCCAGTTCCTCTAGGTTTCCAATATTGGTTTTGAGACCCAGAGTGGAGACATCGTTACCCTCATAAGACCAACGATCCCCATGTCGGCTGTACACCCCCACGCGATCAAGATCTTTGTCGCTGACGATTTCTACTGAAATGGATCCGCGAAGGGGATAAGCCCAGGGTTCCAGTCGAAAACTCTGGGAGACCGGAATTAGCTCCGGCTCTTTTTCGAAAACTCCGGGCCATCCTTGGGGAGAGATTCCGATCCACATCGGTTCGTACAAATCACTTGCTTCGATCTGTAGGCGAACCGAATCGGTGACGGCCAAGAAATTGGGATCCTGCAAACTGACCCAAGCCGCTTGCTCTTTTTGTGTGCCCTTAGCAAAGGACCAAACCCCAGACTCCGTAAGGGGAGCTCCGGTGGTTTGAAAAACGACTCCTCCTCCGCGCGTTTCGCGCGAAATCCACTCGAGAGTGCTTTCCTCCCCGTAGGGATCAAGAACGGAAGGCGCTTCCTTGACCGGCAGAGGGTAGCGAGCCTCGAGGTAGTTCCCCTGAACGCGAAGCCCGCGTTCTCGAACCACGGTTGCGGTCGCGGCTGAGGGTTCCTCTTGAACCACAAGCCGCACCTCACGCCGGGTTTCGTTCCCCGAGTAATCTAAACACCGCACCACCAGGCGGTGGCTGCCGGCGGGAAAAGTGAAGTCTGTCTCGGAGGAACCCGTTTCTTTGTACATGCGAGACTTTGTTCGCGGCGTTCGGCTGAGGTTGACCCAACGCCCACTTTTTTCTCGAGCCAGGCGTTCGTGAAAGATCCACTCGACCTCGCGAGCATGATTCCAGTCGAAAGCACGCATTTGGATGTGAGCCATTCGCTCGTCATTGAGTTCGGCAATCACCTCGTAGGATGCCAACCGATACCGCCCCCCATTGGCCCGGTCTTGCGTCTCCACCCAAAGCCGCACCGGTCCATACACGTTCACCACCGGAACTTCCCCCTTGGGCAGGGAGATGTTGACCGGATCAATCTCTGCATTAACTTCAGCACCCGGTCCCGAGGGTTCAAACCTCAAAGCCGTTAAACGAGGGGGAATCGTGTCTTGGATGGCCCAACCGTGATCCATGGGGTTCTCCGCGATCGCGGCTCCCCCACCCACACGCACCTCCGCATGCAAATGAGGTGGTCCCGCACCGGACTGTCCTGAGTAAGCCACGACTTCGCCCGCGCTCACCCGAACCGTATTCTGGGCGGGACGATAGTCGATTTCGTAACGGCCCTTCCGGTCTTGCTGCTCGCGAGCCAGTTTCTCCAGCGCATGATTAAAGCGGGACAAGTGCGCATAGAGAACCGTGCGACCGTCGTCGAGTCGAATGTATAGGGCTCGCCCATAACCCACACCACTCACGCGCATGCGAAATAGGTGCCCGTCTCCCGGGACGCGGACCGGCAATCCTTCTTGCCCCCCAGTCGAAAAATCAAGACCGCCGTGGAAATGACCGGAGCGATATTCCCCAAAACTCGAGGTTAGAGGCGGGTATCCCTCCAAAGGCGGAATCAGTTCCTTGGCGAAGGCTGAACCGGCCAGGGTCAAAAGCCCCAGAAGCAAAACCCCTAGTATTCGTTGTTTTTGGCTTATTGAAAGCATTGCAATATTTTCTCTCGTTGCAGCCTGCATGGCAACACGGGCAATCGGCATGAAACCCCCACCCCTCGACCTGGATACCATAGTCGCCTTGGGGTTTATTTCCCATGTCGATCCGCAATCATTACATGGAGTTGCAGGCTTTATGAGAGTCCTCCGAAGAATTGGTACGCCGGTTGCTTAAACATTTGCCGGTTCACCAATGTGGTGAAAACCAGACTTTGCAAACGAATTGAGTTTGTCCCCTCAAGGAGGAATTGACATGAAGCTGCGCATCGCGTTCTTGCTCGTGATGATGCTCACTCCGGCCCTACTTCTGGTGGGCTGCTCGAGTGACTCGAATAGTGGAATTAACAACCCTGATACCACTCCCCCTCTCGCTCCCGTTGTCTTAGGCGCTAAGGCCAACGGCGGCTCCGTTGGTGTTTGGTGGCGTGCCGGGTCCGAAGCCGACCTGCAGGGATATTATGTTTACGCCAGCCGCAATGGCCAAGTCACTCGTGTGACCTCGGTCCCGCTAGCTGCAAATTATTTTGCCTTCTCCAGCAATGAAGGTGTGGTTAGCACCTACATCACGGCTGTGGATTGGAACGGCAACGAAAGTAGCCCCTCCGCCTCTCGCTCGGTGCGTATCAGCCCGGATGAGATCGACGGATTCAATGGCTCCGCGAAAGAACTTCAAGACGGCCGTTAGAAAAAGCTAGAACGCACGCGCAGTTAAAAAGGAGATGCGAGAGAACTCGCATCTCCTTTTTTTCTAACACTCGCCGCGTCCTGTGCGAACAAATCTAGTTAATCTTGAGGATGCGGCTAAGACTCTGTTCTTCTCCGCTCCGTAATCGCAGCCAATAGACCCCTGACGGCACCGTACGACCTTCTAGGTCCGAACCATCCCAAGTCCATGTTCCCGTTCCCTGAGGCGCATCCCAGCGCAACACGCGTCTTCCTCGAACATCAAAGATTTCAAGGACCCCACCCTTTTCGGGCAACGAAAAAGAGACGCGCATTTCTGAGGCAAAGGGATTAGGAAAAGGAGGCTGTAAAAGCAAGCCGCTGCCGGGAAGCCCTAAGTTCGTTTCGGCCAGGAACTGCCAACCACCTTCCCGGGCCAACCCCTCCAAAACCAGTCGCTCCCCATGGTCCACCCTGGCCGAAGCGCACCCCTCGGAGGAAAAAGACTGACTCCAAAACACGTGGTCGCGATTGCGAATACGAAGTTGCTGCCACGGCGCATCTCCCGTAACTCTCCAACAGGCAAGTCCGGTTTGGCTACGAAACTCCAGAGAGGCAAATGCCACCGGAGTAATGGAATCTTCGAAAACGGTGCCGCTACGTGCGGCGTTTGCTCTTTCTACCGGCCATGGTGCTGGGGTGCCGGCGAGGCCGGCAGGAATCGACCAGATGGAGCCTTCGGTGTCGGTCAGCACCACAAAACGTTTGGAGTCCGAGTCCATGATGATTGGGGCTCCGGCAAGGCTTGCGGGGAAAGCTCTGGGAAAACCAGCAAGTACTTCCAGATCTTCGCTCCATGCCCAGAGGGAACCGTCTTCGGTGGCCGCAATCAAGTCTGCGTTGGAATCCCCATCGATATCCGCGCACAAAACTTCCCCCATAATGGGGCTACCGGCACTGACGCTGCCACGCAGTTGCCCGTCGAGTTGTAGAAGATGAATGTCGCCATTGGCTTCAGCAAGCACAAGGGCGGCGTTTCCAGAAACTCCAAATCCGGCCACACTCAGAGACTGGGGTGTACCCACGCCGGGAAGGTTTCTTGGGAAGCCATCCACAATTTGCCCGCTCCGCAAGGAAAGCAAATTCACAGAGGGAACAATGCCGGTGGTCAACAAGAACGTTTCTGCTTTGCCACTCGCACGGATGACCGTGACAGGGTTCACGGCGTGGATCGTGTTGCTGCTGCTTGTCCAAAGAATCTTATCGTTCTTGAAGTCGTAGGCGGTCAGCGCGCCACCACTATCGAGGGTGATGAGATCGAGGGCGGCATCTTCGTTGACGAAATCGGCTAGCGCAAAGTCACCCGCCAATTCGGTCGCGGTTGAAGACCCGTCCTCCAGAACGAGCAAGACATTGCTTCCGTCCCCGATGGCAAAACGCTGGGTGCCATCTCCGAGGAAGTCGCCGGCCAAGGCAAACTTGGGGGGCGAAGCCAAAGCGACGCTTCCTAGAGAACCACCCGAGGCGTCTCTCAGCTGACCTTCGGTCTCGGAAGTGATCAACGTGACTGCGTTACTTGTACTAACAAGGGGCAGAGCGCTCGGAACGGAAGTTTCGCCCTTGCAAACCTCGGCCGGCGCCGTGGCCCCGCTTGCGAGCCTAGGAGTGCCACCTTCCAGGTAGAAGAGAGTTTCACCCAAGGCATGGGCATCCGAGGCACCACAAAGCCGTTCCCATCCTCCACCGAGCGCCTGCGAAGCGGCAGCCACATCGGACAGACCACCGCCTAAACCCGAAATGCCCAAATCAAATCCCGTCGACACGATGGCGTTACGAATCTCTGAAGCGGTGGCTTCGGGAGCAATCGCTCTCAGTAGCGCAGCATGACCCGCAACAATGGGAGCCGAAAACGACGTACCACCTCCGGGGTTCACCACAATTTGGGATTCCTCGGTGACCCACTCATAGCCGGTGGTGGCCATGCCCACACCAAAGGCCGCAATACTGACCCAGTCCCCAAAATTGCTGAAGCCGGCTTTGCTCCCGTCTTCGCGAATGGCAGCCACTCCCAGACAATCTTCGCGCATGGCGAGGTATTGAAGAGAGGGGTTCGTTACGCCGTTATTCCCGGCCGATCCACAAATCACCATATCGTATTCATTGATCGCCATATCGAGAGCAGCTCCCAGACCAATCAGATCTAGACTGTCCCAAGAACAGTTGGCAACCCGCGCGCCGTGGAGCGATGCGTACTCCAGAGCCTGCGCCGCATAGCCCATGTAAACCACCTGCCGTCCGCCCGGTTCTTGCCAACCCACGCGCAAGGGCATGAGCTTGATATTCGCAGGGTGACCGGCCAGGCCCTCCCCATTGTCGGAGATGGCATGAATGAGGCCCGCAACTTCGGTTCCGTGGCCTCCAAAATCTCGGGGATCGTTATCGGGATCGCTGCCGTCTTCAAACTGAGCCACCGGAGTTCCCAAACTTGTGGCGTCGACAAAGTCCCAACCGATCCAGTCGTCGACGAATCCGTTCTCATCGTCATCGACCCCTTCGACTCCGTTGGCCTCCGCGTCATTGATCCACATCACGCCGCCGGGAGGGGTATCGCCACCCAGGTCGGGATGGTTCCAGTCCACGCCGCTATCGATCATGGCCACGATGACTTCTTCGTCGCGCGGCACGAAGGGCCATGCCCGGGTCGTGCGGTGAGTCACACCCTCCGGGTTAAGAATGTGAAACTGACGCGACAATTTCCCCTCACCCGTGAGGTGAGGATCATTGGGCAAGGCGGCCAAATCGAGTTTGTGATCGGGCTGGACACGAAGCACCAGCGACGAGTTGTGAAGCGCCTCCAGCCAATGGTCATTCTTCAGCGGGCCCCGGGGATCGAATTGCAGAACCGCATAGAACGAAAGTGGGCCGGATTTGGATACAAAGAGAGGCTCCAGAGAAAAGTCGCTGT
>JABDJR010000107.1 GCA_013003415.1 Candidatus Eiseniibacteriota bacterium
GTAGGCAACCAACCCCGAAGGCTCCAACCCCGCCGCAATCCGGGTTGTTTTCCGGAGCGCATGGGGAGAGCACGTCGAGGGTGAAGTCTCCGTTTTCTGCATCGCAGAACATGGGGTCGAGGCTGAAGTCGGTTTCCGGAATATCACCGCAGAGAGAGTAGTCGGCGTTGATATTCATGAATACATCGTTGCAGCTTGAGATGGCACGAAGGGCTCCGTTGGCCCGGCAGGCAAAACCAAAGTTTCGCGAAAACATCACAATGTTGTTGTTGGCCACCACGACCGCGGTTCCGTTGATGAGTACGCCGCAGTCTCCCGCTCCGTACACGGTGGAGTTGGATACGGTCACCTCGCTGTTGCCACCAAGTTGATAGCCAAAGAGCGCAGGCTCGACCATGAGGTTCCCGGTTGCCTCGACCTCAAGGGGATCTCCGGATCCGTTGGCCAGCACGTTGACAATGCCACCGTTGAATCGGCAGCCGCTGATGGTGATTGCTCCCGAACCGTTAATTTGGATGGTGGGGTTCCCGCCGGAAAAAGTGAGATCGGAAACAACGGTGCCCGGTTTTGGGCTTTCAAAAATGAACAAAGGCACCGAGTTGCTACCGGAGATCGATCCCTGGTTTCTGGAACCGCGAATCACAAGCGGGGTCTGCTCCGAACGAATGGTCACCGACTCGGTAAAGGAGAACGAACCGGACTTGATTTCCAGCGTGTCTCCGGCTTGAGCATCGGCCAGCGCCTCCGCCAAGGTCTTGTCTAAGGGAATGCAGACGACTTCGGAACCGCCTGGTGGTGTGGGCTCAGAAGAACTGCTGCAGGATTGGAAGATCAGGGGCACCAGGCATACGGTCAAGAGACCCATGACGCAGGTTGCCAGTCCGAATGGTTTTTGCATGATTAGAAGCTACCTTCTTAAGTTAGAGGAGGGCAGGAGGGATTGTACGGGGCCATTTCGGTAGAAACAAGATTCTCTGTCCAATTGACCGAAAGTTACTAAGATTGAGGCCTTGTCTGTCTTTTCCGAGCCTTGGAAATGGGTGATTTGACCAAAACCGAGGAAGTTTTTTCGTTGAATGCTTTCTGGGTCAAGTCTCCCGATCTTTGAACCGATCAATGCGTTTGGCGGGTCATTCAGCCTGCATCGCTTTCGAACTCACTGTCGAGTTCATAAACCGGAACACTTGATCGAGAGGACTTTCACCCATGGTCGTCGTTTCTTACTCAGGCAAGGAAATCAATGCCAAGGTTGTGTATTACGGCCCAGGCCTTTGTGGTAAGACCACGAACCTTGAATATATCTATGGCGCGGTTCCCAATGATAGCCGCGGCAAGATGGTTTCGATGAAGACCCGTACCGAGCGTACGCTCTTCTTCGACTTCTTGCCCGTCGACTTGGGTTCTTTGGGCGGGTTTAAGACCCGGTTCCTGCTCTATACGGTTCCAGGTCAGGTCTACTACAACGCAACTCGTAAGTTGGTGCTTCGCGGCGTCGACGCGCTGGTTTTTGTAGCAGACTCCGGTCGCGGAAAAATGAAGGACAACATTGAGTCCTTGCAGAACCTTCGTGACAACTTGAAAGACTACGACATGGATCTCGATGACATGCCGTGGGTTCTTCAGTACAACAAACGGGATCTCGATGATGTTTACAGCATCGAGGAGCTCGAAAAAGAATTAAACACGACGGGCGTACCTTACTACGAGTCCGTCGCCATGACCGGTGAAGGTGTGTTTGAGTGTTTCCGGGGTATTGGCAAGCTCTTGCTGAACAAGCTCAGCAAAGAGGTCAAGCTCGACGCTCAGCCGGCCAAACCCGATTCCAACATTCTTGACGACAAACCCGCGGGCAAAGCAGCCCCTGCAGCTCCGGCCGCAGCGACTCCCGCTCCGGCGGCTCCCAAAGCACAGGCTAAGGCAGAACCGCCGAAACAGTCGAAGAAGAAGAAAAAAGGCGTCAGTGCGGCGACACCCGCTGCCTCGAAGCCTGCCCCGACCAGCGAAGCTCCGGCTCCGGCTCCAGCCGAACCGGTTCAGGCGGCGAGCGCTCCCATCGATCCCAAGAGCATTCCGGTCTCGATTCAACCTGCGGCCTACCAGGAAGAAGAGCAAGAGAAGACGGGATTCCTGGGACGTATCTTCGGACGCGGTAAGAAGCAGAAGAGTGAGCCCGAAAGCCAGATTCAACGCGTGGACATTCCTCCGGCGGTCAGCAGCAACGATTCCAAAAAGGAATCCGCACCGGCATCCAGCGGACCGGTCATGATCGAGAAGAAGATTCAGGTTCCAATCAGCCTCAACGCGGATGAGGTTGCTCGCGGGGTGACCCTCCGTTTGGTCCTGGATGTTCAGGTCGATTCGAACGCGCAAAAGTCTGAAGCAGCCTAAGGCTTTTCAGGATCTTTTCACGCCCCTTCCGAGTATCACTCGGAGGGGGCGTTTTCTTTTAGGGGAGTGGATCATCGGTTGACCAAGACACCGGTTCTTGCGTAATCTATAGCTGCCCTTTGGCTTAGGAACAAATATGAAGAAGCAACTCAAAACTCAATCCCTACTCGGTTTCGCCGTGGTCATGGCTCTCGTTGCCTGTTTAGTGGCTCCGGTTTCAGCCTCTACACCGGGTTCAACCGACGCCGATCTCTATCAAGACCTCATCGTCGAAGAGCTCAATCCAGAGCCCTCCAGGGGCCTTTTGAGCTCCGGGCTACTGAGTTCCGACCGCTTCTCCATGTCTCATAGCCTCTCCTACGGCTTCACCTCGGGTTCCTTTGGCAACACCAACGGTGGTTTGTGGACCACCTCCTTGGGTTATCAATTGGCCAAACCGCTTTCGGTCTCGGTCGATGTCGGCATGTCCATCAACCCGGCTGCGGCCGAGATGTTCAGCACCGACAACATCTTTCTCAAGGGTTTTAACCTCGACTATCAGCCGAGCAAGAATTTCCAAATGCGGCTCTCGTACATGAATCTGCCCGCACACGCGAACCCCTACGCTTACGGCTATCGCAACAACTACCTTCCCGGTCAGAACCCCTCCTGGCATCCGGGCTCCCCGGGCCAACCTTGAGCCAAGGGGAACGGAACGTCAGTCCCTCGTCCCCTAATGCTTCCAGCGGTTCCTCGTCGCTAAAATCGCAGCTCCAAGAGTGGCACCGGTCTTTGCGTGAGAACGTCGAGCAGCCCCTGGTAATCGAGAAGCTGGTTTTAGGTCACCTGGAGTTGGGTCAAACCAAAGACGCCCTCCGTGCCGTCGAAAAGTATGGGAAGGGGCTCCAAGAGCTGCCCCGGGTTCTCCTTCGTGCTCAAGTGCTTCGCAAAGACGGGCGCCATGATCAGGTTCTAAAACTTCTGGAAGAGCACGAGAGCCTCGTCAAAGATCAGCCCATGGCCTGGACCCTGCGCGGTCGAGCCTATCTCGGCCAAAACAAGGTCGATGAAGGTTTGAGTGCCTTGCGCCATTCCTTGAACCTCGACCGCGATAATGCAGAAGTGCATTACGCTTTGGGCATGGCTTTAGAGCGGTCCGAGCGGTTCAGCGAGGCCGAGCAATCTTATGAGCGGGCCATTCGCTTGGGTCCCTCCCTGGTCGGTGCCTACGTCAACATTGCGATTCTGCAAGACCGATCCGGTCGCAAAGATCACGCTATTCAGAGTTTGAAGCGAGCGGTCCTTGCCGACCCTAAATGCGCTGAGGCGCACGCCAACCTGGGGGCCATGCTCGCCGAGCAAGGGCGCCTGCGGGAAGGACTGAGTGCGCTGCAAACCGCACTGGATCTTGATCCTTCATCCGGTGAGGCCCACTTCAACCTTGCCATTCTTTACTTGAATCAACGCCGCCTCGACGAAGCCGGTGCGGCTATCGATCGTGCGCGAACACTCTCTCCCTCAGATCCTCGCATCAATTTCTACTCAGGAGTGTTGGCTCTCCGTTGTGGTCGTTACAACGACGCCGAACGAATCTTCTCCGAATTCTTGGGGAAGCACCCGGAAGACCCCTCGGGCATGTATCACCTTGGTTTAGCTCAGTTGCGTGGAGGTGCCCCCGATCGGGCCATACCCACTCTCACCCGGGTCACCGAACTGAGCCCCGAAGATCGGCGGGCCCACTACTATTTGGGCGTTGCCATGGATCGCCATGGTTTGAGCGCCGAAGCCCTTGAAGTGTACCGCCGAGCCGCTGAGCTCGATCGCGCCCCCGTCGAAACGGCTCCCGTCTAATCCGTGAGTCTCCTTGAGTCGGTCATTCTTGGCCTGGTCCAGGGTCTAACCGAGTTTCTTCCTGTCTCCTCTTCCGGTCACCTGGTTCTCGTGGGTCAGTTCATGGATTTGGAACGGGTGGGTTTGGGCTTTGAGGTCTGGGTGCATTTGGCAACCCTGGTTGCCGTCACGGTGGCGCTTCACAAAGATCTCGTCTCCATGGCCAAGTCTGTTTTACCCGGAGCCACAGACCGATCCGAAGGCCTGAACCTTTGGAAATGCGTGATCATTGGCACCATTCCCGCCGCCATCTTCGGCATCCTCGCCAAAGACACCATCGAGTCCGCCTTCGGGTCGGTGAAACTGGTGGGGGTTGATCTCATCATCACCGGGTTCATTCTTTTGCTTTCGCGATTCTTTCCCGGAGGCAACAAGAAGCTTACGGTGGGTCGCGCCCTCCTCATCGGAACCGCCCAAGCTCTGGCTATCTTTCCCGGAATCAGCCGGTCCGGCTCCACCCTCACTGCGGGTTTGATTCTTGGGCTGCGTGGGGTCGATGCCACACGGTTCTCGTTCTTGTTGGCTTTTCCCGCCATTTTGGGAGCGGCGGTGCTTGAGTTCGGAAGTCTGAAGTCCCTCGGCGAAACCCAACCTTGGATTCTGGTGGGTAGCTTCCTGGCCGCGTCCATCAGCGGTTACGTCGCCATACGGATCGTTTGGAAGGTGATGGAGCGGGGGAGACTCTTCGCCTTTGCGCCCTACTGTTTCCTGATAGGGCTCTGGGTGGTGTTCTTCGTAGGCTAGTCTCGGGCTTAGGACAGAGGCGGTGCGGATAATCGGTGCGGATAGATCGCCTAGGAGTTGTGCCGCAAGCACAGACATCCTAAACTGCGAGCAATGCATCTTTTGCTGGGGGTAACGGATTGACGCGCATCATTGAAGAGATCGTTTCCGGATTTCCTGGACCGGTCATCCTTCTCGATTCCAACCACAAGATTCTCCGCGCCAACGCTTCGGCCGAGCTTCTGTTTGATGCCGGCCCCGGCCAACTCACCGATCAGTTGACGACTGAGCTATTTGTTTCCAACGAATCGAACGATGTCCTCGCCGATCTACTTCAAGACAACAAACTTGATATCGGTCTTACGCTTCCTTCGGGGAATCGGGCGGTGGTTTCCATGAACGCCCAGGCTTTACCCGAGGACAAGATCGCGATTTTCTTAACCGATCACACCGAGCTATACAGCCTCCGGAGCCAAGCCCAAAACAAGAATAAGTTTGCGGAACTGGGCGAGCTGTCTGCGGGCATTGCCCACGAGATACGAAACCCCTTGGCCGGGATCGGAGCCAGCGCCCAAGTTCTTCGCGGGAGACTCCAGGGAGAACACGAAGAGCTTCTGGGTGTGATCCTCCACGAATCAGCACGGCTTGAGCGGTTAGTTTCCAGTCTTCTCAAATACGCTCGCCCTCCCAGACCCAAAATGCAGAAGACGCTGATTCATGAACCGGTCGAGCGTGCCTTGGGTTTGATCGATCAACGGGCCGAAAAGCAAGGTGTAGCCCTGAGTACAAAACGAGAAGGGGAGCTGCCCGGCATTTGGATCGATCCCGATCTCATGGAACAGGTGTTCCTGAATCTTATGCAAAACGCACTCGAGGCGATGCCCTCGGGAGGCAACTTGGCGATTAACACTCGAACCGTGAGTCGCCCCGCCTATGTTAGAAAGACTCCGGGTCGTCGTCGCGAAGATGCCTCTTTACCAAAGCCCACGCAGCCTCAGGCTCTGAACTGGGTTGAAGTCGAGATCGCCGATTCGGGCCCCGGAATTGCCGAAGACATCCAAGACCGCATCTTTCGGCCGTTCTTCACCACCCGTTCGGAGGGAACCGGCTTGGGGCTTCCGATTTGCCGATCTATCGTGCAGCAGCACGCGGGGCAGTTACTTCTTGAGAATCTAGATCCGGGAACCGTGTTTCGGGTGGCGCTACCCATTGAAAAACGATCCGGCCAACGTCGACGTCAGTAGGGAGGAGCGAGGATGCAGGAGGGCTTCATGAAGGAACAACAGAACCAGGGAATCCTGGTCGTCGATGATGAACAGTCCCTTCGGATTACTTTAGGGGCCGCCCTCACCGATGCGGGTTACTCGGTTTACGAGGCCGCCAATGGAGATGATGCGTTTTCTAGACTTCGCGAGCATCAAGTGAGCGTGGTGATGCTCGATTTGCGCCTTCAGGCTTCGGGCGAGAACGGTATCGAAATTCTTAAGAAGATCAAACGGGACTATCCGGAAGTCGAAGTCATTATGATGACGGCTTACGGGGAGTTCGGCGATGTGGTTGAGGCCACCCGGGCCGGGAGCTTTCAGTTCATCGCCAAGCCCTTTGAAATTGAGCAGCTCAAGCTGGTGGTTCACGCCGCTTTGCAACAGGCCTCGCTTCGCCAAGAAGTCGAAGTGCTCAAACACAACCAGGCCGCTCGCTTTCCCACCGATCGCATCATTGGCGAGAGTCCCCTTCTCAAAGAGCTCTTAGCCAAGGTCGAGATGGTAGCTCGGGGAAAGGCCACGATTCTTCTGCAAGGCGAAACCGGAGCCGGGAAGGAAGTGATTGCCGGAGCCATTCACCGCTGCTCCAAAGTCGCTGCGGGTCCCCTGGTTGAGCTGAACTGCTCGGCGGTGCCCGAGAACCTGTTGGAGTCGGAATTGTTCGGCCATGAAAAGGGCGCCTTCACCGATGCGAAGAGCCGGAAGAAGGGCGTGTTCGAGCTTGCCGACAAAGGAACCCTGTTCCTCGATGAAATCGGGGACATGGCGCACAACCTTCAAGCGAAACTTCTGCGTGTTTTGGAAACAAATAGTTTTAAACGGGTTGGTGGCACCGCAGATATTCAGGTCAAAGTGCGGGTGGTGGCCGCAACCCACCGCGACCTCAAAGAAGCGATTGCTGAGGGGCGCTTCCGGGAAGATCTCTTCTTCCGTTTGAACGTGGTGAATCTCGTGATTCCTCCGCTCCGCGAACGGCTGGAAGACATTCTTCCGCTATCGGAGTTCTTCCTCGATCACTTCAACCGAGAGATCGGGACGCACATCGAAGGTTTCACCGATCGGGCGAAACACAAGATGCTCCATCACGCCTGGCCGGGAAACGTGCGTGAGCTTCGAAACGTCATCGAGCGGGCCGTCCTTCTGACGAGCGGTTCCCTCATTGACGCCGAGGCGATTCCCGATACCCGAGCCACTTCAACCGACATGGCGGCCATGGTCGACCAAGGCCCCGACGTCATGCTCCTCACGGACATGGAACGTCTGACCATCGCAAAAGCGCTAAAGCACTTCGATGGCAACAAAACCAAGACCGCCGAGGGTCTAGGTATTGCCCGAGCCACGCTTCGCGCCAAGATCAAGGACTATGGGCTAGACGACTAAGATTGGTTGCACTCAGCCACGTCGGATTGTTTTTTGCCACATTGCCGGGCGGGAATTTGCCGCTTTTCCGGTTTCGGGCCCCGGTCGATCGGAATCTGCGCATCTCCCTACCGCCAAAGCTGCCTCATCTCAAAAAAACTTTGAGTTCTTGGTCTGGGTTATAACTCCCACTCCAACATGGGTTTAAGGAATCGGCTGGCTCAGAGTGGGGCGAATATCGGCGGCATTTAATAGGGCTTTAGAAAAAAAATCGCTTCTAGGGATCCTCTGGCCTCGCTCTTGCAAATAGGGCGGGTGACTTTGACGAACCGCCTTCGGTTCGAACGAAAAGCGCCACCGCCATAGGAGACGAGACATGCCATCCGCCCGTGCTAACAAGATTGAACCGATCAACCCCGACGCCCCCGCCCCCGTATGGAAGAAGCCAAGCAAGGCTGAAGCTTACAAACGTTACGCCCCATTGATGAAATATGTGGTGGATCGCGTGGCTTCCAACATTCCTAAGTATGTGGAGCGCGATGACCTTTTGAACGCTGCTGCCCTCGGCCTCTTTGACGCCTTGGAAAAGTATGACAGCGGTAAAGGGACCAAGTTTGAAACCTACGCCGTCTGGCGTATTCGCGGAGCCGTTCTCGACGAATTGCGAGCCATGGACTGGGCTAGCCGTTCCGTACGTCGTAAAGCGCGTCACATCGAAACCATGACGCGTGATCTCGATCAGAGATTAGGACGTGCGGCCAGTGATGATGAACTCGCAAGCGCAATGGACGTTTCCAGCATGGAAATGGCGCGACTCCTGGACGAAGTTCGCGGGGTTGTCCTTCTTTCCTTGAGCCAGCCCGCCGGGGACACCGAAGAAGGAAGCTCGGGCGGCTTAGCCGAAGTCATTGAAGATCCGGACAGCTCTTCGGCTCTGGATGAAATTGAATCTCTGCAAATGTCCGACGTCCTCGTGGAAGTGATTTCGCAGTTGTCCGAGCAAGAAAAGCTCGTGCTCTCGCTCTACTACTACGAAGAAATGACGCTGAAAGAAATCGGAATGACCCTGGATATTTCCGAATCCCGCGTCTCCCAGATCCACACCAAAGCGATTTCGCGTCTGAAAGGACGCATGAACCGCGCTGCCTAGCGCCCGTACTTTGCGCCCTCCGGGGCGCAGATGCCTTGTCTATTCTCAATCTCGATATTGATCGATTCGTGACCTAAGGGAGGGAAGTCACCGTGACCACAGCCAAGAAAACCGCCAAAGCCAAGACCGCAAAGACCAAGACTGCCAAAACCAAAACCGCCAAAGCCAAAACCGCCAAAACGAAACCGGCCAAGACGAAGGCCGCCACCGCGACCAAGAAGACCAAGGGAAACCCAGTGGCAAAGCTTGCCCAGGCCAAGGTGGATCTCTTAAACGAACTTCAGGACTCCGGGATTCTTGAAACCGGAATGGTCGAAGAGTTGGAGTTGCTTGGCGAGGGATTTGACGGTCTCGACGTTGCTGACGGACTCACTAAGAGCGCTCAGTGGGACAAGCGGTTGACGCAGTCCCTTCAAGGGTTTTCAAAGTCGGGGGGAGATGGTCGTGTCAGCTCCAAGATTCAGTCTCTTGTGACCTGGCAAAAGAACATGAATAAGTGGGAGCCCACGGTTGAAGGCTTGACTCAGGCGATCGAGAGCTTCAAGAAAGTCGTTCCGTTTACCGGGGCCACGCTCTATCTGCGAAATCAGGAGACAAGCAAGGTGACCCCCTTGGTGATCAGTGGGTTTCAGGTCGATCTCATCAGCCGAATTCGCTTCACCGAAGGTTCCGGCTTTTCCTCCTGGGTCGCCACGCGTCAGAAACCGGTTCTCTACTCCGAACTGCGTAAGAATGAGGCCCCCCGCGAAGATCAAGTTCACTCCTTCATGGCAGTCCCCATCGTGGTCGGCGGAGAGTGCCTCGGCGTCGTGAACCTTGGACATAGCGAGAGCGGTTCCTTCACCCAAAGCACCCTGCGCAACCTGATGGTGGCCTCGGGGGCTCTGGCCGGACTGTTGCAACGCTTTGTGGCCCTTCGTCAGATTGCGGCGCGGGAAATCGTGAACCCCACCACCGGACTGGCCACGGCTCACTACCTGAGCTCGCGCCTGAGCGAGGAAGTGGTTCGCTGTCGCGAGCTGGGTTACTCCATGTCCCTCATGGTATTCAAGCTGAACGAGCTGAATGACTTCGGCCAGCGCTTTGGAGAGGACTATCTCGAGCGAAGCCTCAAAGAAGTGGGTGAAATTGTCCGAAACTGGAAGCGGGCCACGGAATTAGTCGGACATACCGAAGATGATCGATTTGTGGCCGTTTTCCCCGGTGCGGGATCGGAAAAGGCGACCCAAAGGGCTCGAGATCTGCTCTTAGCCCTCCAGCAGCACAGCTTTCCGCGTCGGAAACGGGTCACGGTCAGCTGCGGGATTTCAGGATACCCGACAGACGCCGAGAACCCTCAAGAGCTTCTATCCGTAGCCGATAACGCACTTAGTAGTGATTTTCGCGCAAAAACCGGAGGGCCTTCGACCCTCTCGGCTGCAGCTGCACCTTTACCCTGAGGTCCTATTTAAAACGTGAGCGATCGCATCGAACCCGGCAAGCACCATGAGTCGAAGCCACGTATTTTAATCGTGGATGATGAGGAGAATATTGTCCAAATCATCCAGGACTTCTTCGAGGATCGTCCCTACATCGTCGAAACCGCCGAAGACGGTGAGGCCGCATTAGGGAAGCTTCGCGAACGGGTCTACGATCTGGTTTTGACAGACATCAACCTTCCCGGTATCGACGGTCTTGAAGTCTTAGCCGCGGCGAAAGAATCCGATCCCGAAGTCGTAGTCGTCATCATGACCGGCTACGCTTCGATTCGGAATTCGATCCAAGCCTTAAAGCGCGGGGCCTTCGACTACATCACGAAGCCTTTCGACCTTTTTGACATCGATAACATCGTTTCACGGGGGCTTCAGAGTCGGTCTTTGGTTTTGGAAAACCAGCGGCTTGTTCGCGACTTACAGAACGCGAACACGGAACTGAAACGACACGAAGAAATCCTCACCGAGGAAGTTAAAAGCGCGACCCACCAGCTACAAACTCTTTACGACGTCAGTCGCGATGTCAACGCGACTTTGGACGTTAACGAAACTCTGAACTTTATTGTGGCCAAATCCGCCACGCTGACCGGTGCTAGCCAAGGCCTGCTCTTCCGAGCGGAAGAGAACACCCAGTCTCTGGTGGCTCAAGTCGGTCACGGCGCCGCCGCCGATCTTGTCGGGAACGCCGAAGCGCGTCCCAACAAAGGCATTCACAAAGAAGCCATTGCCAACCTTCAACCCGTCCGGCTGTTTCGCGAAAATCCTGCCGATTGGGGTGAATCCTACTTTGAAGAGTTGGGAATCCAATCTCTGCTCATCATTCCCCTCGTCCACAAAGGGAAGCTCGTCGGTCTTCTCGATGTCATGGATAAAGACGGGGAGTTCGATGAAAGCGATGAAGAGATCCTGGTCGCATTCGCTTCCCAGGCCGCGATGGCTTTAACCAACGCCGAGCTATTCCAACACATCCGGGAACTGGATCGTCTGAAGTCCGACTTTGTCGCGGTGGTATCGCACGAAGTCAGGACGCCACTCACGTCGATTCAAGGTTCCCTTGAGCTTGTCATGGAGCACGGAGAGTTTGGTACACAGAACAAGATTCGAGAGTTGATTTCGATTTGCCAGACCAACGTAGAACGCCTGCGGGTTCTCATCGGCGACATTCTGGACTTCTCAAAGATTGAACGGGATCGTCTTCCCCTCGACTTTGAAAGCATCAATGTGATGGATATCGTGAACCAAACGGTGACCGCGATGAGTCAGATTGCAGCCGCACGAGAAGTCGCGCTCGACCTTCAGGTCTCTCCGGGGCTTCCTCTTATTCAGGCGGATCGGGTGCGCGTCGGCCAAGTGCTCACGAATCTCTTGGACAATGCTATGAAGTTCTCGCCGGCTCAATCCAAGATCTCGATTCAGATCGAGCCCTATATGGATGGGGGAGTGCACTGCGTGGTGGTGGATCAGGGTCCCGGCATCCACGCCAAGGATTTGGGGAAACTGTTCCAGAAATTCACCCAGATTGACTCCTCACTGACCCGCCGTCAGGGCGGCCTGGGTTTGGGCTTGGTCATCTCCAAAACGATCGTAGAGGGCCACGGTGGGCGCATCTGGGTCGAGAGCGAGCCCGGAAAAGGGTCCCGCTTCCAGTTTGTCCTGCCCTCCGATCCTCCTCGCGCAAACGGCCAGTCTCCCATCGAGACGGCTGAAGCTGCTTGAGGTAACCGCCTGAAATGCCTCAATTTCAAGGTTTCCGTCCAGATGAGCCACCGGGAGGAGTCCGCAAAACCTATCGAAGTCCAGAGCCTCGGTATGGTAGACTCTTCAAACG
>JABDJR010000685.1 GCA_013003415.1 Candidatus Eiseniibacteriota bacterium
GCCGTGTAACGATGTCGCCGGTACGAAACTTCTGCACAAAGCCCAACCCCTTGCGACATAGAGTGGCAAAGGCACGCATTCGAATGCTGTAATCGAGACTCAGGTTCGCGGTCATGCGCTGCTTCACCAAATAGTAGTAGCCGGCCGCGTGAGCGGAACCAAACACCACCAAGAGCAGCACATACAACAAGAGCTGGCGAACTTCCACGTTCGCACTGATACCATCAATCACATGCTGCAAGAACAGAGGCATGGTGACAATGATGGCCGCATCGAATAGCGTCAGCACCACAATCAAGCCCACCAACGAACGGTAGGGTGCCCAGTGGACCTTGACCCAGCTGATTTGTTCTCTTAAAGACTTAGCTTGCATGGGACACTTCCTTAAACTGCAGTTCGTACAACGCGCGATACAACCCGCCCTGCTCCAAAAGCTGTGAGTGGGTTCCTCGCTCTGCAATCTTTCCCTGACTCAACACCAAAATCTCATCACAGGATCGAACTGTAGAGAGCCGGTGCGCCACAATAAGCGCGGTTCGCTTCTCAAGAATGCGCTCCAGGCTGTGCTGAATTCGGGCCTCTGTAGACGGATCTACCGCACTGGTGGCCTCATCGAGAATGAGCAGATCCGGATCGCCAACCACAGCCCGCGTAAAGGACAGCAGCTGTCTCTCACCCATGGAGAGGTTCTTACCCCTCTCCGTGATGACTTCCTTCAAGCCGTTTGGCAAACGCTTCACCAAGCCTTGGGCTTCCGTCATCTCAATGGCGCGTTGCACCTCTTGATCCGATCGCTCGCGACCCAGAGTTAGATTCGAATGCAAGTCTCCTGGGAAGAGATAAAGGTCTTGCATGACCAACCCAACCCGAGCCCGCACTTCTCTTTGTGAAAACTCCCTGAGGTCTCTACCATCCACCAAGATCTGACCGCGCGTTGGGTCGTAGAACCGCAACAACAAAGAAATGATGGTCGACTTTCCAGACCCGGTCGGGCCGACGAGGGCATGTCGATTTCCCGCAGGGAGAAAGAACGACACATCTTGAAGAACCCACTCCAAGTCTTCGCGATAGCGAAACCAGACTCCTCGAAACTCAATGCCTTCTTTAAGGGCAGGAAAAGACTCCGCTTGCTCCTTGTCCTTGATCGTCACTTCTTCCTGAAGCAGGTTCAGCACTCTCTCTCCCCCCGCCATGGCCTTCTGCACCACAACCATCTGATCGGAGAGTCGCATGATGGGTTCAAAGAACCGCCGCACATAGCCCATGAACATGGCCAAGGTACCAATAGTTACGATGCCTTTCAGAGCCCATACGCCGCCAAATCCAAGAATGAGGGCGAAGGCAAAGAACTCCATGAAAATGACGAAGTTGAACCAGAAGAGCCAAAGCCGCTCTCCTTCGTAGGCCACTCGGAACCGTCGAATGTTCACGGACTGAAAGTGATCCGCCGCCCAATCTCTTCGCGAGAAAGCCTGAAGAATAGGAAGCCCCTGAATGAATTCCGCCAATCGGCCACAGATTTCGGCGGTTAACCCCCGGTAGGCAATGAACAAAGGTCGCGTTCGACCCTGGAAGTACCAGGTCGAAATCAGCAGCACCGGTATGACCAAAGCGGTGACTCCCGCCAAACGCGGACTGACGAAGAACATGGCGGCAAACATCCCCACGAAAAGGACCGCGTCGCCAATCAACATCACCGTGGTTGTGGTGAAGAGCATACGCAGAGCCTCGGTGTCGTTTTCGACCCGTGACAGGAGCTTTCCCGGAGCATTCCGATCAAAGAATGCCAGGGGTAGCTTCATAATGTGACGGAACAGACGTTGCTTGAGCGTGGCCATCATCCGCTGCCCCGCATACTCAAGCCAGATCCGCATGAGGTAGAACACAATCAAATACAACAGCTGCGTGCCAAGATAAAGGAGAACCGTCTGCTGAAGTCCTTCTACATCACGATTGGCAATGTCGGTATCGATCGCCCGCTTAACTAACAAGGGACCAACCACCATCAAGCCGGTGGAAAACAGGAGTAGAAGTGCCGCTCCGGTGAAATGGGCCCACTGCGTGCGGAACAGAGGCCCCAAAAGGGCCCACACACGGCTCCACGATACCGTAACAATTTGCTCCGGATCATCAGCGGCAGCAAAGAACTCGGTTTTCGCGGACACCGCATCAACCGAAGGGTTCGGCTCTGAAATTTTTTTGGAGGTGTTGTCGCCACTTGTCATCAGGTACTCCGGGTCGGCTTGTCTTTACCGGAGTGAAGAGAAGCCTTTCACAGCTACCTGAAACACACCTCAAGAAGATCAAGGTGGATACCAAAATAGCTGCTGTCAAAACACGAGAAGGAACAATCAAGAAACCACGAAACGTTGGAGTTTCGGGGCAAATTCAGGAATCTAAGAGTAGGACACCGCTCTTTAGAGAGCTGTGCTCAACTAGATCTGAGGTCGTTGGGAGCCGATTTTCTTGATCATGTAACACCTCCTGCGATTGACGCAGCTATTTGCGACTTGGGCAGAATACCAAAGGTCTTCGCTTTGTCAAGAAAGAAGGTGCTGATATAAACTCCAGTCTCCAACTGAGAAGATAGGGATATAAAAGGAGGTTATCTTGAAACTCAGCAAAAGATTGTTGCTCATCTTAGGTCTTACTCTTGGCCTGACCGCAATGGGTTGTTCCGAGGACGGAAGCGATGACGGAATGTCGCCCGAGGACGGTCCGCCCGATATTCTGGCCCCGGACATCAACACAACCGTCAACTTCAACAGTAATGACACGAACGCTCAGGCCGCTCAGTCCCAGGTTTCTTCAAGCCTTTTGAGCGCCAATGCACAAGCGCAGTCCTCCTCGGCTTTCTTAAGCCCTCTCAGCAATTCCGCCTGGGGAAATCAGAGCTCAGGATGCTACTCGCAGGTCAACACCTCCCAGGGTTGCACCATTCGCTATGAAGTTTGCGAAACCGCTTCTCTCTACACTTGGGGAGCGACTTGGAACGGTACCTGTGGCGGGCAGACCTACACGAACTTCACGGTTTTCAGTGGCCAGTCCAACCTCGATGGTACCCAAGGGTCATGGAGTTTCTACAATCCACTGGATACGGATGAAATCACGGTGTCCGTCTCTTGGACTTCGAACCTGGCCGGCACCATGGGTAGCTGGACCTATTACGCCGGAGACCTGACCGCTGACATCATCGCCACCCTGACCTGGGAAGAAACCGGCGATGGCGGTTCCTCGATCGTGTGGGAGTTCCCCGAAGTCATCCGTTGGGAGTTCTCCGCCAACGCAGCCGGCAACCAAGGTACCTGGACCAGCTACCGCTGGGAAGATCCGGCATGGATCATCGCCAGCGAAATCCTTTGGAATGCGGACGGAACCGGTTCCTGGACGACCTACGACAACGAAGGTGTACCCACAACGCAAACCTGGAACTAGAGCCTGGAACTAGAGCCTGGAACTAGTTGTCCTGGGTTAAGAAACAAAAGGGAGAGAGGTTTTTGCCTCTCTCCCTTTCTTTTTGCGAAGATGTTTTGTCGTGAGACCCTGAGCTACCAGTCTTTGGGAACCTCAAGCTCTCTCTCAAGACGGTCTCGAAGCTCAAGAGACTGTTGCACGAGCGGGCCATCAACCAGACTCGGGGTAAGGAAGATCATCAACTCAGCCTCGCGTTCATTGGTGCTACTCCATCGGAATAGACCTCCGAGTAACGGGATGTCGCCTAGAATGGGAAGCTTACTGACGGTGGTATCGCGATTCTTGCGTTTCAATCCTCCAAGAATGACCGTCTCCCCGCTTAACACGCTCACTTCTGCCGTGGCTTCACGTGTTCCAATCACAGGAATTCCCCCAACCGCATCATCCAGCACCTGACTGACCTCCGGGTGCACCACCATGGTAATGACCCCATCCGCAGAGACCCGCGGAGTCACTTCAAGCTGAACTCCCACATCGACAAATTCAATCTCTTGCAGAGTGGCTCCGGTTTGAGTTTCCGTGGTTGCCCGAGGATAGGGGACCCGCTCCCCAACGAGGATATTCGCGGTGCGTCCGGGGGTTGTGACAACCCGAGGACTGGAAAGCACCCGGGTTTCAACCACTTGGTTCAGCACTCCAAGGAGTGCGCTGATGTCGTGCTTACCGAAACGTGCATAGGAAAAAACAAAATCGGTCACCGACGCGATCGGATTGCCCGTGGCTGATCCCTGGTGAGTCACCGAACCATCTTCATCGTCGTAGGCAAACTCCCAGTCGAACCCGATCTCCAGTTGGTCTTGATCACTCACCTCCACGATATCCGCTTTCAAAAGGATCTGGGGCATGCGTCGGTCCAATGTCGGGAGAAGCTCCTCCACCGACCGCATGACGGCCGAGTTCCCGCGGACGACCAGAGCGTTCGTTCGGGGGTCCGGAGAAACATTGGCGTCCTCAAAGGACTCCGAGAGGACCATCGAAAGCTCGCTGGCTGCGGCGTGAGCAAGGGGAAATGTTCTTAGGAGCTCGTCGTCTTCCCCAAACACGCTCAGGTGCCCATTTCTAACCCACCCATCGTAGGGTGTACCAAGAAAAATGAGACGCAGGGCTTCATTCGCTTCGGTATCGGTGAGCCTTAAGGTAACCGGAAGATTGGGTAGCGTGGTTCCAGAGAGAGTCAGTCCGGCCTGATCCGCTACAAGTCGTACAACCTCGTCGAGTGGAACTCCGGAAACATTGAGCGTCACCGTATTTGCGTGAGCGGGGGTTGAAACCAAGCAGGCTAGAAGCAGGACCATTCCTAGCTTCGCTATTCTAAAATAAGACATCATTGTGCCCCTCCCGGAACACCGAGGCTGACGTTGCCCCCCTGGATCGAAAGTATCTTTCGCTGTGCGACAACATCGCCAACCCGATAGGCTCTTCCTTCATAGAAGGCAACCGGGTTTCCTCCCAGAGTGCCTGTCCCTTGAAGCCGGGGGACCACTGGAATGACAGCCGCCACAATTTCCGCAGTCTCCACTTCGGGATTTCGAACCTGAATCGTGGCAGGGCGAACCGGGGCTTTTACGGTCAAGGTAAATGGGTCATGTAGGGGAACCGCCGGTGCCTCGTAATGCAGTGACTTTAGGGGCAACTTGTCCAAGTACCGCAACTCTCCCGCAATCTCTACCTTCAAGAGATCGGCCTCTTTTTCACGGGCTAGCTTGACCGTAGTCACATGCACGGCGGGCCAGAGGCGGTTCAGCCGGGCCAAAGTTGAAACGGTGTGTTCGTATGACGTGTTTCCGGAAACGGAGAAAGGAATAGACTGGGTCCCTGTAACCGCCTGGGGCGAAAGCTTAAGATCACCCAACTCATTGGGTCGATCCCCCGCCAACAAGGTAACCAGCTCATCGAGCAAAGAGTCTGGACTGACCGAAACGAAGTGTCCCTCATCGGGGTGGTCGACGAGCAAATCGGCTCCCCGATCTTCTTGAAGCGTACTAATGTTCTTAGCCAAAGAAACCACTCGCGGAACCACGGGAAGAACAAACAGGATGAGACCTATTCCCAACAGTCCAAACAGAATGAATCGCCATCGATCTTGATTCATATCCCCTCCCCAACAAAGTTGCGTTCAATCACGATGAGGATTCCAAAACTCATTGCTTTAGTACCTAGTAGCTCTTCGTCCGGGCGGCGGGTCCACTCAAGATGAACTCCATCTGTGGAAATCTCACGCAGAGCCTTCATGTAGATCGTCAAAGCTTCCCGGCTTTCCGTCTCTCCTTCAATCCGGAAGATGAGAGGCGCGTTATTCATGACGGTCTCTTCATCGTCGAAAAACACCATGAGTTCGTCGTCTAGAATCTGCTCAACTTCTCGAGACTCTGGAGGTACGGTGGAAAGCCGATTCAATCGAAGACCTTCCGGAATCTGGCGGGAAAAAACCATGAGAGACTCAACCCACGGTTCTGATTGGCGGTCCCAGTCAAACACCGGAGCCGTCTCTTCGACCTCTTGGTCGAGATGGTAGCGAGCCAGTTTGTCATGCTTCTCTTGCATGTAGCTCTCCCCGGACCGAGCCAGTGCAGAAAGACCCACGATCATGAGG
>JABDJR010000714.1 GCA_013003415.1 Candidatus Eiseniibacteriota bacterium
ATTCATGTTTGAAGTATTTGTCGGTTCTAAAATCGACTTCATGTCGAAACGGCGGGTGGCTTACATCATCTCGCTGGTTCTGATACTCGCGAGCGTGGGTTCGCTGATTGCCAAAGGTGGGCCCAAAGAGTCCATCGATTTCACGGGCGGAACGCTTCTCGACGTTCGCTTCAACCAAGTGGTTGATGTGGCCGATGTTCGTGCTGCGGCATCCGCGGGTGGTATTGAGGGCGCTGAGATTCAGATGGTGGATGACGGGAAAGATGCTCTGGTTCGCATCAAACCCGAGAACTCACCCGAAAATGCGTTCCGGGCTTTCGAGACCGCGTTCGTCGCCGCCAACAGCGGCACGACGGTTGAACTCCGCCGCACGGAAACCGTGGGTCCAAAGGTCGGTGATGAACTCGAGAAGAAAGCGCCCGGTGCCATTTTCTGGTCGCTCCTTCTGATTCTCATCTACATTGCCTGGCGATTCACTCGAATCAGCTTCGGGTTGGCCGCGGTCATTGCGCTCTTCCACGACATTCTCATCACGCTGGGGATTTTCTCAATCCTTGGGCTTGAGGTGAGTCTGACGGTGGTGGCAGCGTTCCTGACTATTGGTGGTTACTCCATTAACGATACGATCGTCTTGTTCGACCGTATTCGCGAGAACCGAGGCATGCAGAAGCGACGCAGCTTCGCTGAAGTGGTGAACATCAGTGTGAACCAAACGTTGTCGCGTACGGTGCTCACCTCGCTCACCACCCTGGCTGCGGTTCTTTGCCTGTACTTCTTCGGTGGTCCAGTGATTCACGACTTTGCTTTCGCCATGATCATTGGTGTGATCATCGGAACCTACTCGTCGATCTTTGTGGCCAGCTCGATCGCGGTTGAGCTGAACAACTGGTGGGAGCGACGCAAAGCCAAAAAGGCGGCCGAGGCAAAACCCAAAGCAGGCGCCAAGAAGCTCAAGAAGCCGGCTACGGCGAACTAAGTTTCTCCGACGGCCTTCAGGCCGTCGGATAATTCGACATCATGGTCAACAGAATGGCCGGGCCCCTTTAACAAGGAGCCCGGCCATTTTCTTGCCTGCATGCGCGATCTTTGGGGCGGTTGGAACTAAACGACTTCCAGCAACCCTCGACGTACCCTTGGCACGTCTTCGATCACCATAAAGGTTTGGCCGAAGGCCATTTCATCTTCCATGTCGGGGCGGGGTCCCTCAAAACGCTCGGGAAGGATCTCGAGCTCTTCGATCTTCTCGACAAAAAAGCGACGCCAACCGGGAAGTTCTCCCGACCCGCTCTCGCCGTCGACCTGATAGGTCAGGATTTGATCGGCACCCCGATTGTGGCCGTAGACATGGGGCTCCACCACCCGGAGCTTGCCCTGGTACTCAAACCTCATGAGTTGCCAGTTAGAAATAGCCCCCACAATTTCGGCGTCCAGCATAGAAATCTCCCCCTAAAGACCCGCTCATGAGGGTCTAGGCGTGTAAAAAGCCCAAGGCTGCTCAACCTCAAGGCCACCCTACCCGAAATGAACCACTACGCCTAGGGGTTAACCCTGTTCCTAGACACCATATGCGCCTATAATCGGGGTCCGAACGAAAACCCCTCCGAATCCCCCTCGGAGGGAATCGAGGACCGCCTTCCTCCGTATCACTCCATATGGGTAACGGCATGAAGTATCAGCACTTATACAAGGGTTTACTCTTCTTTAGTTTAGTGTTTTTCGCGGCAGTGCAAGCTGTCCCCGCGGAGGCCTCTAAAGAAGACTTCCAAATCGCCCGCCTCAAGTATGGCGGTGGCGGCGACTGGTACTCTAACCCCAGTTCCCTTCCCAACTTAATGGAGGGCATCAAAGAGCGGACGCCCATCGTGGCGGCCAGCTTGGCCGAGGTCCGCGTCGAGCTTCTCGACGAATCCCTCTTTAGCTACCCCATGCTCTACATGAACGGCCACGGCGAAGTTCGCCTCAGCCAGGCCGAGGTCGATCGCCTCCGAGAGTATCTTGAGCGCGGAGGATTCCTCTGGGCTGACGATAACTACGGTATGGACCGATCCTTTCGCCGAGAGCTAGCCAAGGTGTTTCCGGAAACCGAACTGGTTCCCCTGCCCTTCAAGCATCGGCTGTTCAACTGCTATTACGATTTGCCAAAAGGCACACCCAAGATTCACGAGCACGACAACAAGCCTCCGCAATCGCTGGGCCTGTATCACAAGGGGCGCCTTGTGGTCGTTTATACCTATGAGGCCGACATCGGCGATGGGCTCGAAGACACCGCCGTTCACAAAGACCCCGAAGCAGTTCGGGAAGCGGCAATGCAGTACGCGATCAACCTTGTAACGTATGTCATGACCCACTAGGCGAAGGAAGAGGCAAGCATGGCTTCCCACGACAAAAAAACCTACAACCGCATTATCAACGCCCTCGACGATGGTCGTCGCGCCCTGGGCCGAGCTCGGCTAACCGCCGGGCTGATTCGTTTTGCGGGAATCACTTTAGTAGCCATTGCCGGTGTCATTTTGTGGGCCCTCATGCAGCGTTGGCTCCGGTTCTACAGCGTGGAAGTGGCCACTATTGCTT
>JABDJR010000227.1 GCA_013003415.1 Candidatus Eiseniibacteriota bacterium
GCCCAACCCGGAGCGCAGCGGGACCATCGTGGGCACGGGAATCGGAGGCATCATTACCTTCGAGGCTCAACACAAAATCATGCTCGAACGGGGTCCGGGACGCGTAAGCCCCTTCTTCATTCCCATGATGATTGCGAACATGGCCTCCGGTCAGGTTTCCATTCGATTTAATTTGCAGGGGCCCAACTTTACAACCGTTTCGGCGTGCGCCTCAGGAGCTCACGCTATCGGCGAGGCGTTTCACGCTATTCGCCACGGACAAGCCGATCTCATGGTCGCCGGAGGTAGCGAAGCCACGGTGACCAAGCTTTGTTATGCCGGCTTCTGCGCCGAAAAAGCAATGAGCACCCGAAACGATGATCCCAGCGCCGCGTCCCGCCCCTTCGACGCCGAGCGCGACGGATTCGTTATGGGTGAAGGTGCAGGAATTGTTGTTCTTGAATCTGAAAATCACGCCAAGAACCGCGGGGCGAGAATCTACGCCGAAGTCGCGGGCTACGGGCTCAGTGCCGACGCCTTCCACATCACAGCTCCATCCCCTGGGGGAGAAGGAGCCACGCGGGCAATGACCCTGGCGGTAAAAGATGCAGAAATGGCTCTCGAAGACGTGGGTTATATCAATGCTCACGGAACTTCAACGCCACTAAACGATAAGACCGAGACACTGGCTGTCAAAAATGTGTTCGGAGAACACGCGAAATCTCTGGCATTAGGGTCCACGAAGTCCATGACTGGTCATCTCCTTGGCGCTGCTGGCGGCATAGAGATGGTTGCGAGCACCCTGGCCATTCACCGTGGCATTCTTCCTCCGACCATTAACTACGAGAACCCCGATCCGGATTGCGACCTTGATTGTGTGCCTAACGAGGCCCGCGAGACGAGGGTCGAAGCCGCGTTATCGAACTCTTTGGGTTTTGGCGGCCACAACGTTTGCCTTGCTTTGCGCCGCTATAGCTAGGAGCAAATCGCAGGGCTGACGGTAAGGGTGCAGCATGCGTCGGATACTCCAATGGTTGGGGATAGGAGTTTCTCGCTCCCACCACACCGCTGACCTCAAAACTGCCATTGGCGGCTTTGAGACAAAGGCGAGCTATCGCTTTGGCGACCGTACCCTCATCGCCTGCGCCCTGACACACCGGTCCTACCTCAATTCCAACAAGAATGATCTCCCCAGTTCCAACGAACGCCTGGAATTTTTGGGGGACGCGGTTCTTGAGCTTGTGGTGAACGAACACCTCTACCGACGGTTTCCCGATCACCAAGAGGGCGAACTCACCAAAATGAAGTCACTTCTGGTGAGCCGAAGCATTCTTGCCGATCAAGCCTCGGCCCTAGAGTTGGGTACGTATATTTTGCTGAGCGATGCGGAGCGAGAGTCGGGAGGGGAGTCGCGAGCCTCGATCCTTGCTGACGGCTTTGAGGCAGTGATTGGAGCCATCTACTTGGATGGCGGTCTTTCCGCTGCCCAGGCATTTATTCAGAAGAACTTGCTTTGGAAGATTTCCGAGATCCTAGACAACGAGGACTACCGCAATTACAAGAGCAGTCTTCAAGAGTACGTCCAAGAGAAGTTTAAGACCTACCCTCGATACCTCACTCTTGGAGAGCGTGGCCCCGACCATGACAAAGTGTTTGAGGTAGAAGTCGTAATTAAGAGGGAGCGCTTGGGCATCGGCGAGGGCAAAACGAAAAAGGCTGCGGAGCAAGCCGCAGCCAAGAACGCGCTACTGAAACTAGGGTTATTAGATTCGACGGAGGGCGACACCGTCGATCCCGTAAGCGATTAGTCGAAGCGTAGGGTTGAGGTTAGGAATAATCGGTTCTGGGTGACTTCTTCAATCGTGGGAAACCCGCTGGGGGCATCAAAGCCGTCTTCTGTTCTGCGCTCCCAGTTCCCTGTGACAAAGGCGACATCCACAATGAAACGATCATGGATGAAAATGCCCGCCCCCAGGGTGACGAACTTACGATCCGATACGATGTCGGCCTCGGGATAGAACCGGCCAAAGCTAGAGATGTCATCTTCGGTACCCAAAACGTTGTCAGCACCGGGGTCGATGGAGGAAACGCCATCGGCGGCGATGAGTTTGTAGGGGAGAGGCTCGGTAAAGAACCCACCCCGAACCTGTACCGGGAAGTCAGCGAAAAAGTATTCGGCTCCAAGATTGATCTTCGCGACGGAACGATAAGCAAATTCGCGTCCCGACGGAGACGGCACCAGGATGTCTCCTTCGAAATCGGTTTGTGACCAATCGGTCCAGGTTAGATCGGCGGCCAGAGTAAGGCCGTTCTTGGCCCAGGAGGCTCCGGCTCCCACCGAGAGAGGAAGCGTGATGTCATCTTCGAAGAGGGAGGCATCGCTCTCTTCGGTGAAGAGGTAGTTTTCGAGGCTACTGCGAGTTGTGCCCTGATAGCGCATCCATTTTGGTAGATCGATCTTGCCTCCCAGACGCACGCCGTTCTCAAACTTAGCCAGCACGCCAACCGCTCCCGTAAATCCGTCGAGGGTGGCTTCGCGACGTACGACTGATTTGTACAAACTTTCCTCGGACGGGTCACCGCACCCGTAAAAGAGACCGTACTCGTCGGGGGCCAAGCCGGGGCATCCGCCGGCGTCGGGATCGTCTATGCCTCGAGCAAGCACCAAGTCTTCGTCGCGGCTGCCGCTGAGATAGCTTAAGGAAGCTCCTACAGAAAGATTTTCCGTCAATTCGATGGCCGCGGCTCCGGTCCACGCATTAACCGCACCGGTTTGAACCACGTCTTCGATTTCTTCGGTGGCTGTGTTCGGGTCGACCACGCCGCGACTAAAAATATCCTGAGTCAGGTCGGCCATGCGGTGAAAGCCGAACCCCCAAACCAGGGCTCCTCGATACACCGGGTGAGGGTAGGCCACCGCGATTTGTTCGATCCGGGTATCGCTACGCTCGGTTTCAAAGAAACCGCTTCGACGCAGTCCGTGTTTCGTGTTGTCGTGAGTGAGTCCGAGGTTGAATTCCATGCGGCGAATCTGAGAGATGGTGGCCGGGTTGTAAGCGATGCCACTGAGGTCATCGCCTACGGCAATAAACGCTTGTCCCATTCCCATGGCCCGCGCCCCCATGCCAAAGGGAGAGGTTTCAAGCAGCTCGACCGGAGTGTCGCTGCCTGTGAGTTGAGCCTGGGTTGGTGAAACACCGAGGCCCGCGAGGCAAAGTGCAAGCAAGAGGGTTGTCATGAAAGATCGCACTAGTTTAGATCTCCCTGTGGGGGACGGTTGGGTTCTTCGCGCTTCTCCTTCTTAGGATCTTCCTTCTCGCGTTTTTCCTTTGTCTTCTTTTTCTCTTCTTTTTCCTCGGTGACATTGGGTTTCACCGGATTCAAAGACGGAGCCGTACCCGGAGTTCCGGGAGTCACGGAGGGCGGCTTGATCGGGTCGCCTACCGCTTTGTTGTTGGGTGGGATCGGTTTGCCACGGTTTCCGGAATCGCGTTCTACCCCGGTGACGGGGGTCACGCCCGGCCCTCCGGCTCTCCCCATAATGGGATTGATAGGACGCGGAAATATGGGCAGCCAGGCATCGCACTCCACACACTCGGTGTGGCAGCTGGCGCAATCGGCCCACTGGTCGTGGCGAACACTTGTCAAATCTTCAGAATTTGGGTGGCTGAACATGGTATAACAACCACCGAGCAGGCATACTGCTGCAACACAAAGCGGTACTAAAATCGCTAACTTATTACCTTGGTTCATGTTAAGAACTCCCCCTTGGTCTTCCCCTGTTATAATGATACACGAGGGGGGCCAAAAAGGTCCTTAGCCTATAAATTGTTGGAACTCCGCCCATTAGAGAGGGTTTGATGGGCAGGAGGACCTATGAGTAGCTTGGAGGCCATTCTGAAGCCGCAGGCATTTTTCCGGGACATGCCGGATGAGGATTTGATGGACCACGTCGTCACTGGGTCCGAAGCTGCCTTTTCCTGCCTTGTCGACCGTTACAAAAACCGCCTGCAAAACGTGATCTATCGCTATACCCGTGACTTTCAGCGAGCTGAAGACCTGACTCAAGAGGCTTTTGTTCGCGTGTATTTACACCGCGAGCGATATAGGAAAACGGGAAAATTCTCGACCTGGATTTTCACCATTGCCGTGAACCTGGCCAAGAACGAAGTCCGGCGCAAAGTTCGACTTCGGGGGGTCATGAGCCTCGATCACCTGAAAGAGCTGCTCGGCACGTCCGAGTCCTTTTTGAAAGACGACAAGCCCGAGACCGACCGAAGTATTGAACGTGATCAAACCAGTTCGGTGATCTCGCAGGCTATCGCAAAACTTCCTGAGGTGTACCGCGACGCTCTGGTGTTGCGCGACATCCAAGAACTCTCTTATGAAGAAATCGGGGAAATCTTAGATATCCCCGGTGGCACCGTAAGGTCGCGCATTAACCGAGCGCGACTGATGTTGAAAGACAAACTCAAATCGTTCGCCCGATCGGAGCTTTCAACATGAAATTGATGCATCTTTTGCTTGAGGAAACCTCCATATGAACCCTTGTGAGCGCGCAGATTCTCTCCTCTCCTTTTATATTGACGAAGAACTCAGTCCGGCTGAAAACAAATTTGTCTCCGGACATTTAGTGGCTTGTTCCCGCTGTCGTCAGAGTGAAAAAGATCTGCGATTAGTAATGAAGCAGATCCAACATCTCCCTAAAGCAACCGTTTCCGATGGCTTCACCGAACGTGTTCTCGATAACGCATTGGGTCGAGCACCAGCCGGAATCGAAGAACCTGTTTTTGAAACGCGATCCAGTTTTGTGAGTCAGTGGGGTGCCCCGGTCGCCATGGCGGCAGCCCTTGGGATCGTGGCGTTTCTTGGGCTGACTCAGTTTGGCCCCCGCTCGGGCGATGTCTACCGAGCTGACAATGTCACTTCCACTCCAGTCGAGGGCGAGAATGTGGCTCTCGACCAAGTCGCACTCGACCAGAATGGAACTCCTTCGGCCGATCTTTCTGCCGACGTGGGCAACAATCTGACTAGCGAGGAGAACCGAGCTTTTGCCACCGTGAGCGCGCCTCACCTTCAACCCTTGAGCGACTCACCCCCAACCACCTTGGGCACGCAGTACGTTCTTGAGGATTGGGTGCTGAGTGAACCGACCGGTGGAGGCGACCGTGTATTGACCCGTGTGGGAACCGAGAAGAGTGACCGGGTACTGGTCACCTTTTAGAAATGAGTATCTAAACTGATCATGCGCTGCCTGCTGATTGCAACGTTCATAGCCGTACTTGACCTGGGATGGGGATTGAGTGCCTCTCCGGTTCTTGCCCAAGGGACCGGCGACTCGAGTGAGTTTAGTCTTACCGCCTCAGAACAGGTGGCCTCCTTGGCTGACTTGGGTCGGGCATCTTTGGTTCGCGTGATCCGAGGTGAAGAAGTTCCGGGTCAAGCCACACCCAACCGACGAGTCGGAACGGGTGTCTCTATGGGCGATGGGCTTTTTCTAACCTGCGCCGGGGTAGTCGGCCCTGCACGCGATGTTCTCATTGTGTCTGCGGACGGAGATACTTTAGTGGCTCATGTCAAAGGCCACGACCGACGAAGCAACCTAGCTGTTCTTGAAGCACCGGGTTTTGCCATGCCGGCTCTCCCGATCGACCAGGGAGCCCTCATCCTGCCTGGAGAGATGGTGGTTGCGGTTGGTTTAGGTTCGCCCGACACACCCACCGCCACTTTCGGCACCGTGATCCTGTCGAAGGGCATCGGCCTCGGCTACAGCGAAATCGAAATGATTCAGACCACAAGCCCGGTTTTCCGCGGTTATACCGGAGGGGTGCTCCTGAACCGAAGAGGGCAGCTCTTGGGCATTTTGTCCGGCGTCGTCGCTCTCCAGGAAGATCAGGTGTTCATTCCCGAGGGAACGGACCTGGTTGCCGGAATTCTCCACCGTGGCCACATGACCACGATCACTCCCAGCGCTACCACGGTGGCCATTCCCGCTCGACAGGCCATGCAAATGGCGGAGGATATCGCGGAGCACGGTTTCGTGCCCCGGGGATACTTTGGGCTTCAAGTTGAAATGACTCGGTCGGGTGGCCTTTCCGACTCGGGACCCTCTCGAGGCATTTTGGTGCACCAGGTTGTCGACGGTGGCCCGGCTTCCCGTGCCGGCCTTCTCCCCGGCGATTTCATCCTCGAGTTTGGTGGGGTAAGAGTGCACAACCCGGAGGATCTTTCCTTCCTTGTTTCCTCGCGCGTTCCTGGGTCTTCGGTCTTGGTACGCTTTATCCGACGGGGTTCTCGAGGCGCGACCACCGTGGTGCTCGAACAGGCACCGCCGGTGGATTGGGAACCCGATTGGGACGCGGCGCTTGCGGGGCAAGAGACGGTAAACCCTAGCGAACCGACCAAGGTGCGTTAATCTTCGTGCCCTCTTGGGACAAGCTTTCTATAATAGAACGATGCTGACCCCAATCCTGCGTCGATCCAAAACCACCCTCCTTTTCACCGTCCTGATCACCACCCTTCTAACCACGAGTTGTACGCGTCGTGAGGGAGATTCGGGAGCGGTTGGCCCGGTGGGCGAGGTTTCTGTCTTTACCAATGAGCCTCGAGACGGTGAGGTTGTGACCACTTTTCTCGACATCTTCAACTACGACCTCGACATGATTGGTCCCGAGAGTTCCTATCGCATCGATTTAGTGAAGTTCGACCAATTCAAGGTTCATCGGTACGTCAAGAACCAGGTCTTTCTCGTCAACATGGGGATCGATGACGACTTGGCGCGCACTCTACCGAGCTTTCTCAATGCGAACGGGAAAGCGAAACTGCGGCAAGGGAAGCCTTTCCGCCATCTGGTGCGAGATCAGTTTGCACGAGGACAGGTCACCCTCTTCTTGGTGGGGCGAACCAGCAACGATCTCAAGACTCTGCTTGCCGACACCAGTCCTGAGCTGCAACGTCGCTCTTTTGAGGCGGCGGTGGTTGGGGGCTTAAGCGAGACGATGTTTTCTTTGGGAGAAGACAAGCAGCTTCCTATCAGCGTAGCTCAAGATTTTGGGTGGACGGTTCGGTTACCGAATGGCTTTTACGGCGCCAAAGACGCCGACGGCAGGTTTGTGAAGTTCAACGCCGACGATCCTGGACGTCTCCTTTTGGTTCATTGGGTGGAAGAGGTCGTTCCCCTCGAACTTGCTTCATGGGCGCCCATCATGGATCGTATTCTCAAGTCCTACAACGATCAGGATTACGTGGATATGAGTGCGCTCAAAACCTACGTCACAAACTTTCAAGGGCAACGGGCTCTGAAGTGGGAGGGCATTTGGCAAAACGACAAGTACACGATCGGCGGTCCCTTTCGAGCCTATGCTTTTGAAAGAGATGGGCGCTCCTATCTGTTGATCGGTCAAGTGTTCAACCCAGGCTCGAAGAAGCTCCCTACGATTCGTCAAATGGATGCCATCATGAATACTTTTAGGGCGGTGGGCTAATGGAAACCGTACGTGTAGCCATCGGAGATGGCGGCTACCCGGTTCATGTCGGAGCCGGGTTGATCAGCGAGTTTGGAAAACACATTCGTGAAGCCACCCAGCGGGAGCGCGTGGTCGTCTTAGCCGACGTCAACGCGGCAAAGTTTCATGGGGCGAAGCTAAAACGCAGTCTTCGCACGGCCGGTATCAAGGTTCACAAATGGATCGAGATTCCATCGGGAGAGAGATCCAAGTCTTGGAGTCGCGCCCACTCGCTTCTGAATGAAGTCATTGAGTCGGGCGCTGATCGATGGACCCCCATTCTGGCCTTTGGCGGTGGCGTCACCGGAGATCTCGCAGGTTTCGTGGCTTCGCTGTTGTTTCGAGGCGTTCCCCTGGTTCAGATCCCTACCACCGTCATCGCTCAGGTCGACAGCTCGGTTGGGGGCAAGACCGGGATCAACTTTGCCGGCGCCAAGAACATTGTCGGGAGTTTTTATCAGCCGAAAGTGGTCCTGGCTGATCCATCCCTGCTTCTCACGCTGAGTGAGCGCGACTATCGGGCTGGGCTCGCCGAGGTGGTCAAGATCGGCATGACGCTCAGGCCTGACCTGTTTGAACGCCTGGAAGGGGATGTGCTGCACTTCACCACTTGCGATCCCGAGACTCTTGCTCCCGCCGTTTTGGCCTGTGTCGAGGCCAAAGCCGAGGTCGTAGGACGCGACGAAAAAGATCAGGACGTGCGCTCTATCCTCAATTATGGACACACGATAGGCCACGCGGTGGAAGCTCTTTCCCTTGGCAAACTTCGCCATGGGGAGGCGGTGGCCATCGGCATGAATGCCGCCGCCCGCGTGGGGGAGGCGGTGGGGATTACCCCCTCCGAAGTCCGGATTCGCCAGAACACCCTTCTTTCTGAGCTTGGGCTCAAGCTGACTTATCCTGGAGCCGATAATAGGGCGATCGCTCGTAAGCTTAAGTTGGACAAGAAGGTGAGGGATAAGCGGACCCGGTTCGTGTTGACACTCCAGATTGGCGGTGCTAGCGTCTGGCCCCACATTCCGGAGAAATATTTGCGTGGGGCGATACGAAAAGTGACTCGCGCGTAAACACATCCGAGGGATTTGCATCCTTCCTCACCTCAGGAAATTGCTGAACCATGCATTTCGATGAAATCCAACGTCTTGTTCAACTTATAGAAGAGAGCGATGTCGACGAGCTAGACGTTTGGAGGTGGTGGGGTCGTATCCGGATTCGTAAGAATGCGGTCGGAACCGCCGCCCCGGTAGTCGCACACGCTCCGGTGGTTCACGCCCCGGCAAGTGCTCCTGCCGAACCGAGTAGCGCCACCGCCCCGGCGGCGGAAGCGCCCTCGGCATCAGAGCCCGAAGAAGCGGGAACGGTACCGATCAAGTCTCCCATGGTGGGGACCATGTACCACGCTGCTTCTCCTGACGCGCCGCCCTACGTGAAGGTTGGCGATGTTGTCGAGCCTGGCCAAACTGTCTGTATTGTCGAAGCGATGAAGCTTATGAACGAGATACAGGCGGAAGTGCGCGGGACCATTACCAAGATCCTGGTGGACAATGCGCAGCCGGTCGAATTTGGCCAACCCCTGTTCCTCGTGAAGGAAAACTAGGCAGCGGGATCGGAGATTCGACGACATGAATATCAAGCCTATCCTTGAGGATATGATTCAGGCTGGTGCGTCCGACTTACACATTAAAGCAGGAACGGCCCCGACCATTCGCGTCGATGGCTCCTTAGTTTCGCGAGATTCCCAGGGCATCCCCACATCAGCCGAGATTGATGAGTTGGTTGCTCAGATCCTGACTCCCAAACAGCAACAAGAGTTTGCGGACAAGAACGACATCGACTTTGCGTTCTCTATTCCTGGCCTGTGCCGTTTCCGAGCCAACTTTTATCGCCAGCGCGGCACCGTCGCCATGGCGTTTCGAACCGTGCCTTTTGGGGTTCCCACTCTAGAAGATCTAGGGCTTCCTGATGTTCTGAAAGAACTGGGTGAGAAGCCTCGAGGTCTTGTTCTGGTGACGGGTACGGTGGGTTCCGGTAAATCCACGACGCTCGCGTCGATCATTGACTATCTCAATCGCAACGTACCGCGAAACATCATCACCATTGAAGATCCGGTTGAGTTCTTGCACCGCGATGACAAGTGCATGATCAGCCAGCGAGAAGTGGGCATGGATACCTCCACCTACGCCGGTGGATTGAAGTACATCTTGCGTCAGGATCCCGACGTGATTCTGATTGGTGAGATTCGTGATCCTGAGACCATGCGCGTAGCCGTTATGGCTGCGGACACCGGTCACTTGGTGCTTTCGACGCTACATACGCCGGACGCGCCGCAGACCATCAACCGTATTATTTCCTTCTTCCCGCTCCAAGAGCACGAAGAGGTGCGTTATCTGTTGGCATCGAACCTTGCGGCCGTGGTTTCGCTCCGGCTGGTGCCCAAGGCTGACGGAAAGGGTCGTGTTCCCGCGGCTGAGGTGATGCTCAATACGGAAACGATCAAGGAATACATTCGAGACTCTTCGCGGACGCCCTTTATTCACAAAGCGATTGCCGAAGGCGTTTCCCAGTACGGAATGCAGACTTTCGATCAAGACCTCTTGCGTCTTTATCGCGAAGATCTCATCTCCTTTGAAGAGGCCATGAAGACCTGTACCAACCCCACCGAGTTTGAGCTCCGGGTGAAGGGTATTCATTCCGCCTCCGATACAAGCTGGGATTCGTTCGACGCGAAACGATCCGCCTAGTCAACAGTTCGGGGGGACTGACTTGTTCAAAAAGATTCTGATTGCCAACCGGGGTGAGATTGCGGTCCGTGTGATACGCGCTTGCCACGAATTGGGGATCCAGGCCGTAGCGGTTTACAGTGAGGCGGACAGAGACTCGATGCATGTCCGCCTCGCTGATGAATCCGTATGCATTGGCCCCGCCATTTCTTCCGAGAGTTATCTCAACGTCCCTCGGATTATCTCCGCCGCCCAAGTCATGGGTGCCGATGCCATCCACCCTGGATACGGTTTCCTTTCCGAGAACGCGCACTTTGCTGAGGTTTGCGAATCTTGCCAGATCACGTTTATCGGTCCCACCAGTGATCAGATCCGGTCCATGGGCGACAAATCCAACGCACGCGATACCATGAAAGCGGCCGGGGTCCCGGTGGTTCCCGGTTCAGACGGGATCGTGGCAACCCCCGAAGAGGGTTTGAAGTGGGCGGAAAAGATCGGTTATCCGGTCATTGTTAAGGCTCTTGCCGGAGGTGGCGGCAAAGGAATGCGGGTAGCGACGTCCCCCGAAGAACTGGAAAAGCAATTCACCGCGGCTAGCCAAGAAGCTTTGGCTGGGTTTGGTAACGGTGACATGTACATGGAGCGCTACCTAGCCGCTCCTCGTCATATCGAAGTGCAGTTGATGGGAGACAGCACCGGGAACGTCATTCATCTGGGGGAGCGAGACTGCTCCATCCAAAGACGTCACCAAAAACTTATTGAAGAAGCTCCATCCCCGGTCATCACTCCGGAGCTACGTCAGCAGATTGGAGAGGCGGCCTGTGCAGGTGCTGCCGCTATCGGCTATTGCGGTGCGGGTACCATGGAATTCCTCTACGAAGATGGTGAGTTCTTTTTCATGGAGATGAACACTCGGCTCCAGGTGGAACACCCGGTTACGGAGTTGGTGACCGGTGTCGACTTGGTGGTCGAGCAGATTCGGGTTGCCGCAGGAGAACCCCTATCCATTCACCAGCGCGACATTGAACTCATCGGTCACAGTATCGAGTGTCGTATCAACGCGGAAGATCCTGATCTCAACTTTCGCCCCAGCCCAGGAACGATCGACTTTCTGCACTTCCCCGGTGGTCCCGGCGTGCGTGTCGACAGCCATCTCTATCAGGGCTATCGGATTCCTCCCAACTACGATTCCATGATCGCCAAGATCATTGTCCACGCACCCACGCGAGCCGATGCGATCAT
>JABDJR010000228.1 GCA_013003415.1 Candidatus Eiseniibacteriota bacterium
GAATGGTCTTTGCCGATCTCTTTGCCAAACTGCTTCATGGTGCGCATTGGAACCCCGAAGGCGCGGTGGTTGGGGATATTGTAGCGGGTCATTCCCTCGACCCCCGCCTTGGTGCCCTTCTTCTTGAGAGCTTGGACAACTTCCTCCGCGGTCACGGCAGCTCCTCGCTAAGCACCGCGTCTAGGTTGTTGAGGCTCTCGGCCATGCCATCTTCCATGGGCGTTTTGAGGGCCATCTCACGCGCTTCACCAGAGCTATAAACAACCGTCTGAGTGACTGTAGTAACGCCATCGACTTCTACGAACTCGATGGTGATCGTGGTCTCGCCCCCGGTCCAATCCTGGTCGAAAAGCTCCGTATGTACGTAACGATTTGGTTCATCAACCTCGAGGAACTTGCCTCCCCATCCCATGTTATTGCCCTGAGGGTCTTGAAGAACGTACCGGTAGGAACCACCAACTTTAAGATCGACCTCGCACTGCACCATGGTCCATCCGGGAGGGCCAAGCAACCACCGCTTAAGCAGCCTGGGCTGCGTGTATGCGTCAAACACAAGTCCCATAGGCGCATTGAAAGCCCGGACGATCAGAAGTTCCTTGTCGCCTTGGCGTTTCATGCGTAGTAGATGTGGGTTGGTGGTCACGAACCGCCCCCTTTCTGTTTCTTGCGTACTTTTCCCTTCGCCTTCTTTCTGCTTCTTGCCGCGGCGTTCTGCGCCGGTGCCTGTAACTCCTCAAGGAGCGTATCCAGGCGCGCGAAGTTGGTTTCCCAAATCTCCCGATAGCGATCAATCCAATCTACGGCCTCTCCTAAGGGCTTGGGTTTGAGCCGACAGGGTCGCCATTGAGCCGTCTGGCCGCGCTCTACCAAACCCGCCCGCTCCATCACTTTCAGGTGCTTGGTAATCGCGGGCATGGTGACATTGAAGGGTGCCGCTAGCTCGGAAACGGTCTTCTCCCCCCTGGCCAAGCGGGCCAGGATGGCTCGTCTGGTGGGATCGGAAAGCGCGGCAAAGGTGAGGTCGAGCCTCCGGGATGTGTTTGTGTGCTGAATCATATTCGTATTTTACCATATGGTTAAATACAAAACAACCAAAAGACAACCCCGAAGTTATTCAGGGTCGTAAAGAGAGCGGACTTGCTAGCGTCTTTTTGACTTCACGATCGATTGAGTTTTGCGAAAAACCAAGCAAACAAACGCGGGCCGCGAGTTCCGCAGGGTTTGGCTCTGAAATCTTTTTCCAAGTCAGAAATTTTGCTCAAGCCAAACCCGAGGACTGTTTGAGTTAGGCCCGCGTTTCGTTTCCTTGTTTTTCGCCACGCTCCGTCGATCTAGAGGTGCCAGACCAATCCCAGCATCAGCTTAAACGCACTTCCGTCCTCTTCCACCGGGTCGGACAGCTCGATGCGATCGCCATTGTTGCCCTCGGCAGTTACCCGCACCTCGTTCCAGTTGATCATGTCGAGCCGCGCCCCAAAGTCGAGACTAAACCGACGCGAGAACTGATACTGCACGCCACCCCCAAGAACCGCCACACCGCCCGTTACTTCGGTTTCAATGGGCTCCGCTGCATTGATAAGCGATGCTCCGCCGATGCCGCCAAACAAATAGGGACGAGTTTGGCGACCTTCGTTAAATCGAAAGTGGGCTTCCAAGGTTGCCGACGCGTGATCGACTTCATTGTTGACGAAGTTGGTCTCGTGCCTAGCGTTGGCAAAGGCGAGACGCAACCCGAAGACGGGGGTGAAATCGTAGCCAATGAACAAGCTACCTCCTCCTCCGTCCTCTTCCACGGCAAAAGCGTTCTCGGATACCGGACGCTCCGTGCCAATGTTGTTGCTCAAAAAGTGAATCCCGAGATGCCACCCGGATGTTTCTTTCCACTTGCTTGTGCCTTCTGATTGGCCGCCATCGGCTACGGCACTGTTGGTAAACAGAGTGCTTGCGCAGAGAATGCCTAGGGCCAATAGCAATGTTTTTCCGTTGTTGTTGTATTTCATGGTTATCTCCTTAACTTGCGTCCCGCGCGGGACGCGCTTCCAGCCCCAAGGCCTGCATTTTCTTGTGTAAGTTGCTACGTTCGATACCTAGCCAACGGGCAGCCTGGGAGACGTTGCCCTTTGTTTTGTCGAGACAGGCTTCGATGCAGCGTTTTTCAAAATCACGACGGGCGGCTACCAAGCCTCCGGCTGCCTTCACCGCTTCCGGATCGTAGGTGGAGCCGTTCATGGCCTGCGGCACCGCCGCCATGGGTGCAATAAGTTCCACATCGCCCGCTTCAATGGCCGGCCCGTCAGAAAGAATGGCCAAACGCTCCATGACATTCCGAAGTTCACGGATGTTGCCCTGCCAGGGCATTTCGCTCAGAGCCTGAGTGGCTTTCTTTGAAAGTTCCATTCGCGGGAGATCGTTCTCTACCGCGTAACGCGTCAAAAAGTGTTCGCACAGATTAGGGATGTCTTCCCTGCGTTCCCGAAGAGGCGGCACCACAATGGGAATGACGTTCAATCGATAGAAGAGATCTTCGCGAAACCGCTCTCCCTGCACTTCTTTCATGAGGTCTTTGTTGGTTGCCGCAATCACCCGCACGTCGACATGCATGGGCTCTGTGTCGCCCACGCGCTCAATTTCGCCTTCCTGCAGGGCGCGCAGCACTTTGGCTTGCACCTTGAGGCTCATATCCCCAATCTCATCGAGGAAGATGGTGCCGCCATCGGCGGCGGTGAACTTCCCGTCCCGATCCCGATCCGCCCCCGTA
>JABDJR010000057.1 GCA_013003415.1 Candidatus Eiseniibacteriota bacterium
GTCATGATGATGCACTTCGCGGACTGGCTCCAAGACTACGGCACCAACCTCGACCCGAAGGCGGCCCTCGACTTTGGGGCCTTCACACCGAAACTGCTTGGCGTAACCATTAAAGGGAACTTCGAAATCGCGTCGTTTCCTCACTTTGGCGGATACATTTTATTTGCAGCGGGTGCGCTAGGGCCCTTGATTGTTCTCATTGACTGGTTGAGCTACCGGAGGCGAAAAGAGAGAGAAGCTGCCGCCCTCTTAACCATGTTTCTAGCGTTCTTTGTTGTACAAGATGTTTCGGCCACGGACTTCGTGTCCTACGAAGCCCCTCCTGAAGTCAGTTCGCTTCAGATCTTGGTGGACAATGCTGCTCCCGGCTCCGTTCTTTCTTTGCCCGACGGAGTGCATGAAGGTCAATTGACGATTGACCGCCCACTAACCTTGAAAGGCACCAAGAACTGTGTCTTGGATGGGGCGGGGAAAGGGAGTGTCCTGATTGTTCAGGCGGCTTCCGTCTCTCTCCAGGGCTTTACCGTACGCAACAGTGGTTACGAATTGCTCTTTGATGATGCCGGCATTCTCCTCGACGAATCGATCGATACGAGGATCGAAGGCGTGACCCTGAGGGACAACAACCACGGTATCTATGTGCGAAATGCTACGCGACCGCTTATTCGGGATTGTCAGTTTGAAGGCCGTCGTGGTCGTGTTCATGAGGAGAACCACGGAAACGGTATTCATTTGTGGTACGTGAAGGACGCCCTAATCCAAGATAACCGCCTGATGGGGCATCGGGATGGGCTCTACCTGTCTTTCGCCGAAGCGGCAATGATTGAGAACAATGTCGCCTACGGGCAAGACCGCTTTGGTCTGCACTCCATGTATAGCCAACGAAACATCATCCGGGACAATTGCTTTGGTCGAAACACCGCCGGAGTCGCGTTGATGTTTAGCAATCGAATGACGATGGAAAGAAACCAGTTCATTCACAACCGAGGCCACCGAACCTATGGGCTGTTGCTGCGCGACTGCAGTGACTCCGACTTCATTCACAATCGACTGGTCGACAACACGATCGGACTGTTTTTAGATGGCTCGAACCGTAATCGTTTTCGTGAGAATCTCTTTGCTGAAAACGGATGGGGAGTCATTGCCTACAGCTCTTCCGAAGAGAACGCGTTTTCAAAGAACGCCTTTGTTTCGAATGATTACCAAATGTCTCTGGATATGCGCCGGACCAAGAATCGCTTGAGCGAAGACGGCATCGGCAACTATTGGAGCGAGGCTCGACCCTACGACTTGGACGATGATGGGATTGGAGACGCTCCCCATAACCCCGTGGGGTTGTTTGCCTTTATCAGTAAGCAGTATCCCGACCTCACCGTTTTCTCGGGTTCTCCCGCGGTGTTGGCCCTCGAAATTGCCCAGCGCTCGTTGCCTGCATTACAGCCTAGTGAACTTATTGATCCCCATCCTTTGCTGAAACCGGTGCCGGTTCCGGAGTTTGAAGGCCCGGCCCTTCCCTCTGCTCCGCAGCGTGGGCGAGGGGGGTCCTTGTCTCTGGCAGCCCTTTCCTCCCTGGTTAGTGTTTGTGGCGGGCTTTGCCTGTGGAGATCACGATGAAACCTGCGATTGAGGTATCCGCTCTCAGAAAAAGCTATGGGCGGGTTCAAGCCGTTTGCGGCGTAAGTTTCCAGGTCACCCCAGGAGAAACTCTGGGGATCATTGGCCCCAATGGCGCCGGGAAGTCGACCCTGCTGAAGATTCTGCTTGGTCTTGTGCGCCCGGACTCGGGAAGCGTGAGGATCGGTGGAATCGACTTAGAGCGCGACCCCGTCGCGGCGAGACGCTTCGTTGGTTATGTTCCCCAGAAAGACGGGTTTGAGGAGTCCTCGACCGTATCGCAGGCCCTTTGCTATATGGCACGCCTGAGGGGTGTTGACCTAGGGGAAGTTGCTGAGCGTGCGGCCCAAGTCGGAGTCAAAGCGTTACTGGATCGCAAAGTGGAGACCTTGTCTGGTGGGCAAAGACAAAGAGTGAGTTTGGCCGCTTCACTCCTGGGAGATCCGCCGATTTTATTGCTGGATGAGCCAACCGCAAGCTTGGACCCTCGCGCCACCGCAGAGTTTCGCGAGCTTGTGCAGTCGTTGGCGTCGGAAGGAAGAACGATTGTCCTTTGTTCTCACTTATTGTCTGACGTAGAGCGTCTTTGTCATCGGGTGCTCGTGCTTCTCGACGGGGCCATAGCCGGAATCGAAGAAAACCAGGGGCAGGCGACTACCTCCATGGTGTTCAAAGTTTCCGACTCAAGAAGTGCAAAGCGAATACAACAAGACTGGTCAGGTTCCCTGGTTCAATTAGATGCGCTTTCGTTCCAGGTGCACACCAGTCCTCAGGAACAAATGGAGCTTCTGACGTGGTTAGTGTCCAACAATATTCGCGTAGAGACTTTTGAGACCCGCCGCCCCAGCCTTGAAGAACGGTTTTTAAGTCGCCTGGGCGAAACGGAGGTATAGAAGATGAAGATGAAGATGAAGATGAACATATCCTTTTTCGTTCTTCTCTTTGGCGCCGGCCTCGTAAGTGTAGTGGGTTGTGAAGGTTCAGGGAGCGATGGAGCGCCAACCTTAGAAATGGGCAAGTCGGAATGTGTAGCCTGCGGGATGGTGATCAATGACACGCGCTATGCAGCCGCCATTAAGTCGGCGACGGGTGAGGTCGCTGGGTTTGACGCTCTTGAGTGTCTGATACGACACGCACGACGCAATAAGAAAGAGGGAGATCAGATTTGGCTTAGCGACTTTTACGATTTGCAAATGTATCCGGAGAGTCAGATGATGGTTGTGTTGGCGGACTTCCCCTCTCCCATGGGGGGTGGTTTGGCTGCTTTCAAAGACAAATCAAAGGCCGAAGAAGCAGCCGCCACTCGAAGAGGTGAGGCGGGTCTGCTTGCGGACTTTGTGAGTGGTTCCATACAGCGAAAGGCACCACGATGAAACAGCTCTTGCTCGTTGGTATCGGTACGCTGGCGCTAGCGCTCTTGCTTGCTGGGCTACTCCGGCAGGATCCCAACGAATTGGCGGAAGATCCTCTTATTGAGACCCCGGTCTTTAAAGCCAACGTAGAAATCAACGGCGACCAGATGAACCCCTACCGGGTGAGTGTCCCCAAAGATCACGAGGTTCACCTTTTGGTCCACGGAGCCCCCAATGCAGTCGAAGGCATGCTCACGATTAAGGGTTATGAGGATATCGTGGATGCAGAAGACATTGGCCCCGGGCTTTCAAGAGAGTTTGTTTTTGTGACTTCTCGGCCCGGAGATGACTTTGCGCTTGCCTTAGGAGACCAGATTCTGGGTCGACTTCAAGTTACTGGGAGCCATCTGGAGGAGGGACACCAATGAGTCTGCATTCCCATGGCACGCGGTTTGGAACTGATAGTTCGATGCCGACTTTGACCACGATGAACGTTACGAAAACCAAAGTGAACACCGCTCAACGATCTAGGTACCACGGTTTAGGAGTTGTAGCTCGAGAGACTTGGCGCCGGGCCGGGGCGGCAAAGGCCACTCTAGCTTTTGCGATTGTATTCTCTGTACTCGCCCTGGGGGTGAGCTACTTTGGTCTGGCCGGTACGCGCTCGACCGGTTTTCAAGGTTTTGCTCGGGTCACGGCGAGCCTCTTGAACATCGTCGTTTACATTGTGCCTCTAATCGCGCTCATTCTAGGCGTCACCGAAGTGACCGGGCGCAAAGAGAGTATGGCGGTGACCCTGTCGCAACCTTTGCGACGGATGGACTACCTATTGGGAACCTATCTGGGAGTAGCGGGGGCACTCGCCACCGCCCTCATGATCGGGCTTGGCGGTGCCGGTGTCCTAATTGCAGTTCAAACCAGCACGGCTTCCATTGCAGGATATCTAACCCTACTCGCGGCAAGTCTTGGACTGATGCTTTCATTCTTGTCCCTGGCGTTTCTGGTAGGAGTTTTCCTGCTCGACCGACTTAAATCGACCGCTGCCGCAATCGTGATTTGGT
>JABDJR010000093.1 GCA_013003415.1 Candidatus Eiseniibacteriota bacterium
ATCCAACGTCCGGCAAAGTCACCACCGTGGCCATCGCCCGGTGCCCACGTTCCATTCACATGGCCCATGTAGGTACCGAGATGATTGATAGCTTTACCCCGCCAGACGCGCCGTCCGTCTTCGGTAAAGCCCCAGCGACCACGCATATGACCGTGAGTTTGACCCACCGGGTTCAACCAGACCGCCCGCAGGTATCCGGTGGGAATGTCGGCGTCATCAATAGTTCCCCACACGCCAACCAAGGGTCCGCGAGCACAGAGGTCATCGAGGTCACCTTTTTCGTAACCCACAAACCGGACACCGTTCTCATCGTCGATCATGACGGTTTCTTCATAACCGGCGAGGTCGGCCAAAGGAATGGTTTTAGTTAGGTTGGGAGTGTCAAACGTAATGGTAGGTTCGATATCCGGAGGGGTTCCGCCTTCATCGGTCTCAGGAATCACGATGCGAACAAGAACGCCATCGCGACCGCAACCGGTGGTGGAGGTCCATTCCAACAGGGAACGACTAGTCCGTGGAAACACCAAAGCATCGGCGTATTCGCCACGACGTTCGAATCGGATCGTAGTCAGTGGGATAATCGCGTTTTCGTTGTTGGCGAAAAGGTTTCCGTCCCAGCTGAGCTTGCCGCAATCGGCCTCATCTTCGGCAATCTCAGGCGCTTCCACCAGGTTACCCCACTCAACGCGCAAAAAGAAAACACGATCACTCGCGCTTTCGACGATGTCTTCACCGTCAGCAAGTTGATCGGAAACCGGAGTGTCTTCGGCTAAGGCTTGGTTGTAGAAGTCATCACCAAACCCTGGCTCTTCGTTTTCACTAGTCAGACCGCCGGTGGGATCTTCAAGATCAATTTGCAACTCGGCCGAGGTGTCTCCACCATCGGGTCCGCTTCCCGTTGTCGCTTCCTCACTACACCCTTGCAAGCCTGCACCGGCTCCAAGAAACATCAATAACGCCAAGAGGCGCCAGCCCGTCTTCATCATCTTCCTATTCCTCCTGGAAACCTTGGTTTCCCAGTTGAGCAAATCTGTGAGTTGATTCCCAACCGGTTAAATGGCAAGAGGTGTGCCCGTTTCTTTGGAGCTGGAATACGGTTCGTAACCAGTTGTAGGGAAGCCTTTTACAAGCTTCTTACGAGACTTGAGAGGGCCCCATCCTCGATGGACCGTCCCTAGAGGGACACTCTCACTGTTCCCAAGGGAACATGCGTCCGGGTCGGAGCAGAGGTCGTGATGCACTCAACTGATCGCTTGATCGGAGGATCTATTCGCGGCGGGGTTCAAGAACCAGAGCTTTTCGAACATCTTTAGGGGCTTTGGGACCGAGGAATGCGTCCGATACAGTTTGACTCGCCGCAGCCCCGCTGATGGTGCCAAAAGGTTTCCCGTTTACAAGCACCTCGACCGATGTTGGACGAACGACATAGAGAACCGTGGAACCCTTTTCCATTTCCGGGAGCGCATTCGCCACCGGGCGCGCCTGCTTCAGCAAGGTTTCGCAATTGGTCTCGCAGTACAGCTGAAGATCTTGAAGCCAGGACGAGGCAAGCTTCTCGGCTTTAATGTTGCGTAAGAACGTGAGGAGGAACGCTTTAGTTGACGCTTGGCTGGCAGAGGAAGATGCGGGTATCTCTTTTGAAACGTACATATCAATCTGGTAGACCGAGATCTTGAGAATGGTTGCTTCTTTAACCATCGAGGCACGCAAGGACAGGACCTGATCCCCCACGTCAATGGTCGGATGAGGCTGAAACGACAAGTTCTGCGAGGCCAAAAGAAGAAGCACGAAAAACATGTGCGTTGATCCGATCACAAAGGGAATTAACTCGTAATGTGGTATTGCTTCATCTTGCGATACAAGGTGCGAAGGCCAATACCCAGAATCTGAGCAGTTTTCTGCTTGTCGTACCCAGTGGCTTTGAGTGTCTCTTCAATAGCGCGTTGCTCAATCTCCTCCATGGTCATGCCTACACGCACATGAAGATCGCGGGTGGCACTTTTCTGCACCCGCAGATCGGTGGGAAGATCTCCCACATCTAACAAATGTCCGTCGCGGCCAAAAACAACCATGCCTTCCACCAGGTTCCGCAACTCACGAACATTCCCCGGCCATTCGTATTGCATGAGCATTTCCATGGCGCCGCGGGTTATGCCGCGAATCTTTTTGGAATTCTGTTCGTTGAACTCCCGAATAAACTCATCGACCAACAATGGGATGTCGGACTTACGGTCGCGAAGCGGGGGCATGTTGATTTGCGCTACGTTCAGCCGGTAGTAAAGATCCTCTCGAAACTCGCCCCGAGAAACCATCCCCTGCAACTCCCGGTTGGATGCCACCACAAGACGAACATCCACTCGAATCGGCTTAGTCCCCCCCACTCGCTCGATCTCACGCTCTTGAATCACGCGCAGCAGCTTCACCTGAATGGCGGGGCTCACTTCGGAGATTTCGTCTAAGAACAAGGTCCCCCCATCGGCAACCTCGAAGCGACCTTTTCGCGTGTTCAC
>JABDJR010000112.1 GCA_013003415.1 Candidatus Eiseniibacteriota bacterium
AGTTATGACATCGCGTTTCAGGCTCCGTCATCTATTGCTTGCAATACCGGTCGTGCTCGTTGGTATTGCGGTCGCAACCGCCAGCCAGATCTCTTCGTCCCCCGAAGTCCCTCTTGTTTCCGATAGCAACTCTGGCGCCACGCCGGTGGGCACGTCTGCCATGAAGGCTTACATTGACCCGGAAACTGGGGTCTTGTCCGTTTCTTCTCAGGGAGGAACCCTTGAGCTCGACGAGGAAACCAAAGAAAGATTGCGCAGAGATGACGAAGGCTTGATTGAAGTCACCCACCCAGACGGGTCGGTTTCCATCGATCTCCAAGGTCGTTTTTCAAACGCAGCTACCTTGCATCTAACCGAAAACGGAAAAGAGTTCAGTTGCGCAAACCACGAAGGTCAGGTTTGCAACAGCCTTCACAGCCAGAATGAATCGGCCAAGAAGCTGGAGGTGCAATAATGCGGAAGTTTATGCATCTCCTTCTTCTGCTCGCCCTTGTCGGCGCTGGTTCGGCTCAAGCAGCCACCATTACGATTGTTAATAACGATGGTCCGGGTGAGGGTTTTAATGATCCCACCGCGGTCACCCCGGTGGGCGGCAATCCAGGCGTGACCATCGGTCAGCAACGCCTTAACGTTTTTCAGGAAGCCGCCGATATTTGGGGCGCCCTCCTTCCGAGCGTGGTCGAGATTCGGGTTCAGGCTCAGTTCAACCCGCAGAGCTGCGATGCTTCGAGCGCGGTTTTAGGATCGGCGGGTGCTCTCCAAGTCTTTCGGGACTTTAGCGGAGCTCCCTTCGCCGGGACTTGGTACCACGTAGCCTTAGCCAACCGTTTGGCAGGTTCCGACTTGTCGCCGGCAACAAACGATCTCACGGCCACCTTCAACAGCTCCATTGATAACAACAACAACTGCCTCGCCAACACCAACTGGTATTACGGGTTGGACGGCAACGAAGGCGGCGATGTCGAGCTGCTTCCGGTTGTCCTTCACGAACTCGGCCACGGCCTGGGTTTCAGTGACTTCGTGAACCTGAATAACGGATCTCAACTTAGCGGTTTCCCTGGCGTTTATGAGCGGTTCATTTTCGACAACACCCAAGGTCTTACCTGGGATCAAATGACCGACGGGCAACGCCTCACGTCCTCCGTAAACGATCAGAACGTGGTTTGGAACGGGCCTTTGGCCACCGCCAACGCGGCATGCTTCCTTGGTGGTACCCCCACCATGTGCGTGAACAGCCCTAGCCCGCCTCTCCCCGCTCAGATTCCAATTGGAACCGCAAGCTTTGGCGGATCGCTTACCGAAGCCGGGATCACAGGAAACGTGGTTCTGGTTGACGATGGAACCGGAACCACGACCGATGGTTGCGAAGCTCTCATCAATGGCGGCGCCGTTTCCGGAAACATCGCCCTGATCGATCGTGGTGCGTGCGCCTTTACGACCAAGGCGTCCAACGCTCAAGCTGCCGGCGCGATTGCCGTCGTGATTGCCAATAATGTTGCTGACCCGAACCCGATCGGCTTGGGTGGTACCGATCCCACGATCACCATCCCCGTGGTCTCGATCACCTTAGATGATGGTAATGACATCAAGGCCCAACTTGGAGGCGGCGTGAACGTCACACTCAAGCTTGATGCGGCCAACTTGGCGGGTACGGATGCGAACGGGCGAGTGAAGCTTTACGCCCCGAACCCCGTCGAAGGTGGTTCTTCCATTTCCCATTGGGACGTCACCGCGTTCCCAAACTTGCTCATGGAACCCGCCATCAACGACAACTTGTCTAACGAAGTCGACCTCACTTTGGCTCACTTCTCGGACATCGGTTGGATCACCGACTGCTTCACCGCAGATTGCCCTGCCGACACCACGGTGCCTAAGAACTCGGTTCAGGTCTTCGATTTCTGCGTGACCAACTGCAGCACCGACAACACGGAGATCACCTTCACGGTGACCGATAGTCTTGGCTGGTGCACCACCGTCGACACCACGATCACGGTGGCGGGAAGCGCCACAGAATGCGTGCAAGTGACCTGCAACATTCCCGACACCTGTGACGTGACCACAAACACCTTGTACTTCACCGCCAAGGGCGTGATCGGTACCGAGCAAACCTGCACCATGGATGTGACGACCGAAGTGTGCGGCGCCCCTGTGCTTACCGTGGAACCACCCGTGATTCAGTTCCCATCGGTGGCCTTTGGAGACAGCGTTTGTGACACGGTTTGCGTCATCAACACGGGCACCCTGGCTTTGACGGTATCTGGTATCTCCGGTTGCGACACCAACGGCTTCTCCGTTGACACAACCGGATTCGGCGGAAGTATCGCTCCCGGCGACACAAGCAAGTTCTTAGTTTGCTTTGCCCCCACTCCTTCGGGTGCGGATAGTTGTCAGATCTCGATCACTTCCGATGGCGGGAACGCCAACGTGGATGTTCAGGTTCTTTCGGTTACGGGTGTGGGGGACGGACTTGTGGGCAATAGGTTCCTCCTATCTCCGGTCTTCCCCACGCCGTTTAGCGCTTCGGCCGAGATCCGCTTCAACCTCCCCGAGGAAGACTTGGTTCGCATCGACGTCTTCGACTTCCAGGGTCGTCGCGTGCGCACGCTGCTGAACGACAGCTCTCTACCCGCCGGCGAGCAATCGGTGCGGTGGAACGGTCGTAACGATCGTGGCCTTGAGGTTGCCGGCGGCATTTATTTCCTCCGGGTCAACACGCAAAAGAACGGTTCCAAAGTGGTCCGCGCTGTTCGTATGAACTAAGTACGACTGCCACCACTTCGACAATCTTGGGGAGAGTCCAAACGGGCTCTCCCCTTTTTTTGTAACCGACTCCTCACCGTTTCGACTGAGTGACTGCTCTAACCTCATTCAATACAACACGTTGACCCACAGAAACTAGAGTCGAAAAAAGTACGATCTCAATGGCAGTTCGGAGGCGCCTTTTGCGCACTAAGGGATGAAGGCGATGGACGCCCTGAACACTCTTGAGCCCGAATGGGCCAGCCGCAGGTGCTCCATCAGTGGACCCACCCCGTGACTCACGGGACGTTATTAAAGGAGTTAGACATGACCACCACTGCCGTTCCCCAGATCAACGAAGAAAAATTGTTTGAGTTTGTTTTTAAGATGGTTGGCGACATGGGCGCCACCGCCAACGCCCCGCTTGTCCTGCTGGGCGACCAACTCGGTCTCTACAAAGCTATCGCCGATGGAGGGGATGTCACCTCTGAGTCTCTCGCCAAGTCGACGGGCACCAAAGAGCGGTATGTGCGTGAATGGTTAGCCACGCAGGCGGCAGCCGGGTACATCGAATACAACGCCGACGCAAATACGTTCTCCATCACTCCAGAGAAAGCCATGGCTTTAGCCAACGACGAAAGCCCGGTCTTCATGATGGGAGCTTTCTACTCCTTCGTTTCGCTGTTCGCCGACCAAGCCAAACTCGTGGAGGCATTCAAATCCGGTAGCGGGGTTGCCTGGGGAGATCATCACGACTGCTTGTTCAGCGGCGTGGCCAAATTCTTCAAGCCTTCCTACCGCGCGCACCTCCTGCAGGACTGGATTCCGGCTTTGGGTGGCGACACCAAATCGAAACTCGAACGTGGCGCCAAGGTGGCTGACGTTGGTTGTGGACACGGGGTTTCGACGATCTTGATGGCGAAGGCTTTCCCAAACTCGACCTTCGTGGGTTACGACATCCACACACCGTCGATTGAGGAAGCCCGTCGCAGCGCAAAGGAATCTGGTGTGACGAATGTAAGCTTCGAAGTTTCAAGTGCTCAGGCCTTCCCCGGCGAAGGGTATGACTTGGTCACGTTCTTCGATTGCCTGCACGACATGGGAGATCCGCTTGGTGCAGCCACGCAAGTGAAGAAGAACTTGGCCCCAGACGGGACCTGGATGATCGTGGAGCCCATGGCCAAGAACGCCCTGAAGGACAACCTGAACCCGGTGGGGCAACTCTACTATGCGTTCTCCACACAGATCTGCACTCCTTCGGCCATGAGCCAAGACGGCGGCACCTCTTTGGGAGCCCAGGCCGGCGAAGAGCGCCTGACCGAAATCCTTCAGAACGGTGGGTTCGGCCAAGTGCGACGCGCCTCGGAAACTCCCTTCAACATGGTGCTCGAGGCTCGCGCCTAGTCCAAGAGTTCGGAACGGCCCCTCGTGGGTCTGGGAGAAACGGGTTGGGACTTCGGTCCTAGCCCGTTTCTCTTTTGGGGGTTAGCCTTATTGCAAATCGTTCCCCAAGCAGGTTGGAGAAGTGTGGGAGATTTGAACCGAAGCCAAACAAGTCTAGGGACTCATTGGATCTAAAGGAGAGCTACTTATGAGACTCACATTGCTCAGTCTGGTTCTAGCCCTGACCTTCACCTCCTCAGCGCAAGCGGGTCCGCTGCAAACCTACAAACACCCGGCCGGCCTTAGCTTTTCTTTCCCCTCCGATTGGAAGATACAGGAATTGGAAATAGGCCAGCTCTTAATCCCTGCCGGGGTGGCCATCCTTGGGGATGTGCCCGAGGAGTTTGTCTTTGTGGGTGGCGAGTCCGTTCCCCCGGGAACTCCCGTCGATCATCCAGACGTTTTCACGTTTCTCGAGTCTCAGGTGAAAGCCCAGTTTCCCATGGCGAAACGCGTGGAAGGTGTGAGCTACCTCCAAACTGGAATTGGCAAAGGAGCCAGCATTGTGTTTTCGGACAAAGCCGAAACGCAACACACCGCCTATGTCGTCATGTATCAGGGGCTTGGAATCTACGCGATTCACGCTGGGGCCAAAGCCAGTTCGCCAAGACAGAGAGAGGCTCTTGCTGTATTTCAATCTTTAGGCGGCTCTTTGGCCGAGGACCCAGATCTGTTTGGAACTTGGTATCGCAGCGAAACCTTATCCACGGACGCCACCTCCTCCTTCGAAGCTAATGACTACAACCTCGAAGGTTCTTATGTGTCTTCGACTTCTTACAGTACCTATCTCTTCGAACCAGGGAATCGGGTGTATCACCAAACCGGTGGACGCATTCACATCGACCCGGGTCAAGGAGCCTTGGGGTCCGTGACCAACTCCGAATCGGAGAATGCCCCTGATGCGGGAACCTACTCCGTCCATGGAAAGAACCTCACGATACTTTGGGAAGGCGGAGATGAGGTTACTTTCGAGTACAACGTTTTTGAAACCAACGACGGGCCGGCTCTAAAGCTGATTCCCGAGGGAACCACGAAGCCTCTCTTTCACCGACGTCAGGACTAAAGTCGCTTAAAAGCCTACAGACAAACCGACCTCTCCCGCTCCGACATAGACGTGGTCAAGGTACCCAAGATCTCCCTCTTCACCCACCACGAGATTGCTGATGGCGATTCCTAGGGCCGCACCCGCAATCACATCGGAGAGGTAATGCTTCTTGTCTTCCATGCGCCCCAACCCCGTAAACGTGGCCAGGACGTAGGCGGGAATACCCACCTCCTTACCCATGCGCTTGTTCAAGATGGCTGCGGTCGTAAACGCGGTAGCCGTGTGCCCGGAGGGAAAGCTGTGCGAGCCTCCATTGGGCCGACTCCTCCCTACCGCGACTTTTGTTGCCCCAACCACGCCCGCCATGATCATGAGACCTTGTGCCAAATCCTGCGAAGTTTTGATCATCGTTTCATCGCTCTGGATGTTCCCCAGAAGGTACAGTCCGAGCGTCCCACCACCGGCAACAAACCCGCTTCCGAACGTATCCCCAACATCGACTAGGAAGGTGTCCAAATGCTTTTCGGTGAAGCCCTGAATGGCATGCGGATCTTCTTCGTGCCAGGCGATGTAACTTGCGATCGTGGCGGCAGCGAAAAGTGTGCCTGTTTGGCGGACTCGAGGGCCGAGAAATGAGGAGCCTGAGGAACTCGAGGAAGCGAAACTCTGAAACGCCTGGGGGGATGCCGAATGTGGGGGCACCTGGGCCATACTGGTGGCAGGCGACGTCATTGCCATCACAAGAAACACGATGATCGACCATCGCGCTTGGGACTCATTCATCAGACCTCCAATGGAGAGACAGATACCCGGTAGACTACACCTATTACACCTAAACCGCCCTTTCCCGGGTCCAACTTTTCGATCGTTTCGGCGGGAAAACCCCCAAAACCAGTGGGTCATTTGACATAGCCCCCAAACCCACTCTCTCAAGGCCCCCTCAGATTTAGCCGATATTCAATCTGCAACCCATTTAGGGATTTGCGATTAGCTTTGATTCTTTTATTTGCTTTGTTTTGTTGCATTTAGCCCGCAAGTTGCATCGCGCAAGGAATTAGCCTCATGTTTATGATTATCGGCCTTGTGGTCGTCATCGGGTCCGTCCTGGGCGGCTTCTCCATAGCCGGGGGTAACATCCCCGTCCTTTTTCACGTGTCGGAAATCGTCTGTATCTGTGGGACCTCCTTGGGCACGGTAATCATTTCAACCCCCCCGCACACACTCAAAGCTCTGAACAAGGATCTGATGAGCCTCCTAAAGCCAGATCCGTTTAACAAAGCCCTCTACCTCGATAGTCTCAAGCTTCTCTTTGAGTTGTTCACCACCGCCCAGCGAGACGGCATGGTCGCTATTGAAGGCCACATTGAGAATCCCGACGAAAGTGCCTTGTTCCTAAAATATCCCAATGTTTTGCACCACCACCACGCGGTGATTTTTCTATGCGACTCACTTCGTCTCGTTTTAATGGGAAGCGTTGCGCCCCACGATTTAGACATGATGATGGATGCCGATATTGAGCTTCACCATCACGAGGAGGAAGAAACGGTCACGGTTTTGACCAATGTTACGGACGGCTTGCCTGGAATCGGGATTGTGGCTGCGGTATTGGGAATTATCGTGACGATGTCCTACATCAGCGGGCCCGTGGAATACATCGGGCATAAAGTTGCCGCCGCTCTCACCGGAACTTTTTTGGGTGTGCTCTTGGCCTACGGGTTTACCGGTCCTATCGCCACCCTGCTCGGTAAGCGTAAAGCAACCGAAGGCGCCTACTACGGATTCCTCAAAGCAGCGGTTACCGCGGCAGCCAAAGACTCCACCCCCATGATCTCAGCGGAGCTGGCCCGACGCGCAGTGGCTTCGAACGTCCGACCTTCCTTCGGCGAAATGGAAGAAGCCTGTCAGAGCGTCAAGAAGAGCGTCGCCGAAGCGAAAGCAGCTTAAGGTAATGAATCCGGCAAAAGGAACCCACCATGGCTAAGGGCTCGAAGAACGAACAGCCAATTGTTGTTATTAAGAAGGTGGTCGGCCACGGCCATCACGGCGGCGCCTGGAAGGTGGCTTTTGCCGACTTCATGACGGCCATGTTTGCCCTTTTCCTCGTGTTGTGGCTGGTCAACCAGAGTTCCGATGTTAAGTCGGCCATCGCCGGGTATTTCCAGGATCCTCTGGGCCGCGCCGATGAGTTTGGTAGCTCGATCATCCCCGGTAACGGAAACCAGTCCCAGATGGTTCGCCCCCCTTTAATTAACGACGAAGTTTTGGAGATTCGGATCGACAAGACGCACACTGCCATGAAGCGTCTTGAGGCCCATTTCAGCGATGATGTGGAGCTATCCCGTATCCGACGGAACATGGTCATTACAATGACCGAGAAGGGCCTTGAAATCGAACTGAGAGAAGATGAGGGTGGCACTTTCTTCGATAGCGGGGCCATGGTCCCCAACCCAGCCGCCCATCGCATGCTTAGCATCCTAGGCGAAGAGCTAAGCATCCTTAACTTCCCAGTTGAAATCACAGGGTACACGGACGCCACCCCGTTCGCTCGTAGCGACTATTCAAACTGGGAGCTGAGTGCCGATCGTGCCAACTCTGTTCGTCGCATCATGATTGAGGGTGGCTTGCGGCCGGATCAGATTGAAGAGGTGCGAGCCCTTGCTGACCGCGAGCTTAAGTATCCCGAGGAACCTCGTTCCCATCGTAATCGGCGCGTGGTGATCTTGGTAAAGATGCGCGATCTTGGGGAAGCTAAGAACTAAGAAGTTCCAAGCCTTATCGAACTAGGGCTAGAATCTCTTGAATGAGACCGTCGGCAACACCAACTAAACGCGCAGCGGCACTGTAAGCTTCTTGTTGATCGATCAGGTTAATCATCTCCTCATCGACGGACACGCCACTAATGCTTTGACGCCAGCTTTCGACGTTGTTGACCAAGGCGCCAAACGCGATTTCATCTTCGCTGGCCGCACGAACTTCCGTTCCCACGGAAGCGGCAAAGGCGGCATAGTGATCAGAGAAGGTCCGATCGCCAAGACCGCTAATCGACTGATTCGCAAGACTGGCCATGGCCAAGGCGATCTCGTTGTCGCCGGCTGAACTCGTCGTTCCGGTTGCGATGGCGTCTACAGAAGCTGCAACTTCGTCTGAGATTGAAATGGAACCCGCGGTCACGCCATCGGGATCAAAGAAGCTGATTCCGGTTTCGCCATTTGCATTGAATCCGGACTCATGCAGGCTGTTCATTTCTTCAACCAAGGAACGAGCCAGGTCGTCGAGTTGGGTTTGAAAGCCAGGAAGCTTTTGAGAGGTGAGCTGCGTGAGTGCCAAAAGGCTTCCCGACTCCGGGTTGAGTTGCAGTTGCCCCGCCGTAGAAGTGATACC
>JABDJR010000117.1 GCA_013003415.1 Candidatus Eiseniibacteriota bacterium
GACCCGAAGCGCGCCCCAGTTCACCGGAAATTCGGGGACCATTGCGACCTATGGGCTGTAACTCAAGCGCAAGCCCCCCCACAAATCCTTCCGTGCGATTAAAGGAACCCAAGTTTTCAGCTCGAGAGAGGTTCCAACGGAATACGCGTGTGGCCGCGTCTTGCGCATCGCGCATGTCTTTGTAGCCCACGGAATCCCAAGCAGCGAAGATCGAGTCACGTCGCGCGGTGGGGAAAACAAACAGATCGGGATCAAAAAATTCTAGGTCTTCTCCCTGCAAGGCTTCCATTAAGGAATCCGGTGCGCTTGTTTGAGCGTTTGCGGGGAAAGTACAAGCAGCGGCGAGAATCAAAAGGATGAGCAGAGTTTTCATTAGCGCGCTCCCAAGACGCGCTCGTCGTAACCCTGATCAAAGACATAGTCGCTTTGAATAATGACCCCCGAAACCTTCTTCGGAATCACACCGGTCCAGGAGCCTTTGAGATCCATATCGAAAAGGAGCTTGTGGGTCACCCACTCCCCTCCGGGAAGTTCTTTCCAATGGCGAGAGACTCGGTTGATTTTTCCAACTAGCAATGGAAACGGGTTGTTATCAAAGCGAAACTCTTCATGAATGATGCGAAAACGCTCGGTATCCACATAAACGGTCCCGGAAGGTAGGGGCTTAAAGTCGGACTTGGGTTCGAATTGGATCTTAAAGATCACCCGGTCTTCAAGCAGGTTCCGTTCTAAAAGTTCAAAATCGAACTCCCGAAACTCTTCTAAGAAAAAAGGGATATCGTTGAAGTCGGAACCTGCGGAGAAGCTCTCTTCCTCGAATTCCGGGTCTTCCTCATCGTCTTTTTCGTCGGGGACCCACTGATCGCCATCGCGTTTCAGCTTGGTATGTATTTCATCAACATTGACGAACCGCACAAACCCTGAATCTTCTTCATAAACGCGATAGAACTCGTCCATGAATTCCTTCTTGTTCTTGAATTCAATGATGGTACGAATGGTGGCGTTGTAGGTCATGTCGGTATGACCCATAAGCTTCGACTTTTCACCTTCGACGCACCGCTCAATGATTTCGCGAAGCGTCATTTCGGTGGATTCGACTTCAGTAGTATCTCGCACCTGATAGCGCGGCATGAAATAGGTGCTGTCAGATTGGGATTGGGCTAGAGCGTCACTTCCAACAGATAGAGCTAAGGCTCCGGTAAGAAGAAGCAAACCGCACGTACGGAAGAGGTTTTTCATAGGTTATAGAGTCCCGGGTCTTGGCCCCTGGGAGGTCGGTGGCTGCGACAGTTCCAATTACGGAACCATCCTTCAGGGGGTTTCACTTTTCAAGAGCAGATCGCGAATGGCCTCCCCGCGGTAGGCAAAAATCCGCCGAACCTGAAGCCGCACCAGTGGATAAGCAACCTCCCCCAGGGGAAAAAGCGGGAGTTTATACCTCACCTCATCGGTCATTTGCGTCTTGCCGTTTTCTTCCCAAAACCGGTGGGTATGAATCCACTGACGGTAAGGGCCCTTGAGCTGACTGTCGGTGAAGACATGGGGCGGGTCCCAGTTCGTGATTTGCGTGCGCCAACCAAAGGAAATTCCCATGAGCTTCAGTCGATAGTCGATCAACGCCCCCTCTTCAATGTGCACCGGTTTGGGGCTGACAATCTTGAATTGAAGCTCGGGCGGCGTGATGCGCTCCAAATTCTCGGCCGCGGCGAAGAAGTCGAAGGTCTCCCCGAGGCCCGTTGGCAACTCGGTATGGGTGCGAAAAATGTGTTCACCGGCCATGATGGTGCTCCATATTCCCGCTAGGGAATTTCCTTGATGCTTCCGTCTTTGATCACGTTCTTTAGAGCTTCCCGCTTCGTCAACTTCGAGAGCTCCGAGCGGTGCTTTTTAACGTAGGCGATCACGGCCTCGGGGTTCTTCCATGCGTATTGCCTTAGGGCCCAACCCATCGCCTTCTGAAGAAAGAATTCGTCGGTACCAAAGGAAGGCTCCATGCAATCGTGCATCAGCTTCAAGTCGGTTTCTTCTTTGAGACTCAACTGACAAAGAATCGAACTGCGACGAACCCACATATCTTTGGCCCGAGCCCAAGTACGCATGGTCTTCGGCATGCTCTTTGGGTTGTTCCGGAGCAAAAACCCAAGCCCGTGGGAGGTAATCGGATCGACGTAGTCCCACCACGCCCCTGTCTTGATCATGTGTTTGTACATGGGAAGCGAAGCCTGAGTGCGAAACGCGTCGTAAGATTTCACTTCGGCAAGGTCGATGGCCGCGTAGCGCTCTTCCCTGAATTTCGCCGTATCCCATAGCTCTAGAATGGTGGCGCGCCATTCGGGGGCGGTCTCTAAAGGGTACCCCTTAAAGAGCGCTTTCCCAACCTTTCGCCTGAGAGGCATATTCACGCCGTGGTAGGGCATGCTCGACTTCATGTAGGCCCGCATGGGCTCAGACTTGGCCGGGTCGGCGGCCTTCTTAAGCTCCACCTTCAGCGCCTTGATTAAGTCGCGATTGGCTTTCCCCGCTCGCGCCATCTTAACGGCCTTGGTCTTCTTTGCCGTCGGGCTCAAACGTGAGTCGTCGTATCGGGCGGCGGTTTCCCGGCCCAGTCCTCGGCTTCCACGAACACGCGCTTAACTTCAGGAAACGCTTTCTTGATCTTGGAATCGATCCCGGCGATGGTTTTTTCAACATCCGCAGCCGAAGTTTTGTTGCCGAAGTCCACGCTCACATTCACGAGGATGTATTCCGGCCCCATGTGCATCGTAATCACCTCGTTCACGTGGTGAATTTCACTAGGTGCCACGGCAATCTCACGAATCGCCTTCACCACCTTGGGCGAGGCCGCCTCCCCAATGAGCAAGCTCTTGGTTTCGATGGCCAAGAAAATGGCGGTAGCTGCAAGCACAAGCCCAATCAGAACCGAGGCCGCCCCATCGAAATACACAATGCCGGTGATCTGCCCCAAAACTAACGCAACTAGAGCAATCACAAGACCCGACATGGCGGCTGCGTCTTCGAACAGCACCGTAAACAAGGCAGGATCTTTGCCGCGCTTCACCGCCTCGAAGTAGCCTAGGTTCCCCTTTGCTTTGTTGAACTCTTTGATAGCCAAGCCGAAGGCAAAGCCCTCGAAAACGATGGCTAGGCCCAAAACGATATAGTTGATCATGGGGCTCTTGATGGGATGCGGATGAAGGAGATGCTGAATCCCTTCGTAGATTGAGATTCCCGCACCCACCGCAAAAATGAGAATGGCCACCACAAAGCTCCAGAAGTAGATCTCTTTTCCGTGGCCCAGGGGGAACTGCGCATCCGGGGGCTTCTTTGCTTGTTTGAGCCCAAAGAGAAGAAGCCCTTGGTTCCCGGTATCAACAAGCGAGTGAATTCCCTCCGAGAGCATGGCCGAACTCCCGGTAATGCTCGACGCGACAAACTTCGTAATCGCAATCAGGCCGTTTCCGATAAGCGCGGCGACAATGACTTTCTTTGAACCAGCTGCCATGGTGTCCTTTCTTCCCCAGAAGAGGGAAGACTAGATACAGGGCTCCAGAATTTCAAGGGGAGGCGGAGAGTCAGCCTCGATCCGCCTGCAGCGCCTGGCGGAGACGGTCGGGAACCGGAGCAATCTGATTTTTGGCGTACTCAAAGCAAAGAAGCCCGGTTTTGGCGAAGGCGATACGCTCTCCGGTCTCGGCATTCAGGACACGGTAATAGAGGTCGAAACCTCGGGACGTCACCGCACGCGGCGCGATTTCAATGGCGAGCTTGTCTCGGAAGAATCCCTGCTGGTGGTAGCGCACCATGAGATCGACAAGAATAATGCCCACCCCATCGGTCCCGGCTTCGCTCAAATCGTGGGCGGCCAGAAACTGGGCCCGCGCTTCGTGCAACATGGATACCAACGAATCGTGGCCCAGGTGGTTCCCGTAGTTCATGTCGGTAACCCGCACTTCGAGTTCATGCGTATATATAGCGGGCTCGGGGAAGTCGATTTTGACGCGAGTCAAGAAGCCAGCTCGTTTTGAAGGGCTTTGGCCGTGATGTCAAAGTGCGAGATGTGCCAGGCAACGCTTCCATTCTTCAGCAGCAAAATCTGAGGAGACTCGTGGCGCACACCAAGGTGATCGGCAACCGCGTTGGAAAGCGGGCGTTGGGCAACAACATCGATGAGAAAGATCTCGGATTCGGGGTGGTCCTTCAGGTACTTACTCACCTCTCGGTGAGCATTCGAAGAAATGGAGCATCGGTTGCTGTGTTTGAAAATCACGGCTCGGGGCTCACCCTTGATGCTTTCGAATTTGCTCTCGTCGAGCACCGGCAATTGCGTCATCGCTTGGCTATCCTTTTCTGAATCCTCAGCAAGGGGTTTGAGGAAATCGCTTCTGCGCCCATCCAAACTCTATCTTAACAGTGTACCCGGCCTTGCACCGCCCTCTTCCCTGCGTCAAACTGAGGCTATGGGAAAAACCGTACACATTGGCGACAGCCCGGTCCGGCCCGACGGCATGGACAAAGTTAGCGGACGCGCCCTCTATGTCGACGACCTCAAGAAAACGGGAATGCTCCACGGGGCCACTTTGCGCAGTACCCACGCTCACGCTCGCGTGAAGCACCTGCGATTTCATCCCGCAAAGGCTCCCAAAGGGGCCGTGGTCGTCTCGGCCAAAGACATTCCCGGTGTAAACGGTATTCAACTCATCGACGACAAGTGGCCGGCCCTAGCCAGCGGCACCGTGCAGCACATCGGCGAGCCTATCGCGCTCGTCGCCGCAGCCACCCGCCACGAAGCGCAACAAGCTCTGCAGGCTTTTGAGGTGGAGTACGAGCCCCTTGAGCCCGTCCTAGAGTGGGCCGACGCTGAAAAGCACGACGCCTTCGATGTTCTGAATCTTTCTTGCGGCGACGCCGATGCCGAACTCGCGAAAGCAGAACACGTTCTGGAAGGCACCTACCACACCGGTCACCAAGAGCACATTTATATTGAGTGCCAAGGCATGATCGCCTGGTGGGAAGACGACGGCACGGTGGTGGTTGAAGGCTCCATGCAATGCCCCTACTACGTCGTGAAGTCGCTCATGCACGCATTAGATTTGCCCCAAGAGAAGGTGCGCGTGATTGCGGCGGTGGTGGGTGGTGGATTTGGAGGCAAAGAAGACTTCCCGAGCATGATCGCCGTCCACGCGGCGTTACTCGCACGCAAGGCCAAGCGCCCCGTAAAAATCATCTACGACCGTCATGAAGACGTCATCGGAACCACAAAACGCCACCCCTCCTTGGTGCGTCATCGCACGGCCTACGACGAGAGCGGTCGGCTAACCGCCATGGACATTGAAGTGCTGCTCGATGGTGGCGCCTATCGCACCCTCTCACCGGTGGTGCTGTCTCGCGGGGTGTTGCATGCAACCGGGCCCTACCGTTGCCCCAACGTCAACATCCGGGGTCGGGTCCTCAAAACGAATACGGCGCAGAACGCGGCTTTTCGCGGGTTTGGCGCCCCTCAGGTTATGTATGCGGTAGAGCGACAGATGGACGCCATTGCGCGACGCGTCGGCGTCGATCCGCTCACCATTCGCGAACGCAACATGCTCGTCCCTGGCGACACCCTGCCTACAGGTCAAGAAATGACCGAAGCCGAGTCGGCCCAGCTCTGCCTTCACACGGTGGTGAGCGCAACGAACTTCAAGCAGCGCTGGGAAGAACTCGAGCGTGAACGCGAAACGCGCCAAGACGACGGCAAACCCTGGCGCGGCATTGGACTGAGCCTCTACTTTCACGGGGCCGGGTTTACGGGTCGAGGCGAACACCGCATGAAGTCACCGGTCACCATGCGTTTGTTAGAAGACGGTCGCATGGAAGTGCTCACCGCCCAAACCGACATTGGCCAGGGGCCGGTGGTCACATTGCCTTTAATCGCCGCCGCCGCGGCCGGCATTGCCCTCGAAGACATTCACATGCCTTCTCCCGATACCAGCATGGTCCCCGACTCCGGGCCTACGGTCGCCTCGCGAACCACCATGGTGGTGGGCGGAACCATTGCCCGGGCATCGGTCATGCTTCGCGACAAAGTGCTGGAGTGGTTTGCGGAAGGCCATGAGCATTCTGTTTATGACTACGCGGTGTTAGAGGGAGAAGTGCACGGACCCAAAGGCAACGCGGGCCCCTTCCGCGACATTGCCCGGCGTTGTTTTGCCGCCACCGGTTCCCAGGAACTCACCATCGAAAACGAACCTCCCGAGTGGCAGGAGTTTGATGACAAGACTTACAAAGGGGTGGCCTACGCCACCTACGGTTGGGGTGCCGATGTGGTTGAGGTGGAAGTCGATCCCGACAGTTACGAAATTCGCCCCGTGAACACCGTGGTGGCCTGCGAGATTGGAAAAGCCATTCACCGAAGCATCGTGCAAGGTCAGCTCGAGGGCGGCACCTTGCAGT
>JABDJR010000119.1 GCA_013003415.1 Candidatus Eiseniibacteriota bacterium
ACCCACGCCGGCGTGGATCACCAGAAACAGCAAGACCACGGCAAGACCGCGTCCTTCGCGAAGCACACTAAAGCGCTGCTCCCATTGCCAAGCCACCAGGAATGCAAGCACAGGAATCACGACCGCCAGATAGCGGGTGTGCCCCATCCAGTCGCCCCCCACGGCAAAGACAAAGGCCGCCTGCATCAAAAGCCAACCAACCAAGAAAAGTCGAAACCAAGGAGGGCCGAGAGCGGACTTTCCAAAGGGGTGCCGTGACCAGGTGAGCAAAACAAGAAAAGCTAGGGCGGCGTGGCTCAAGCACCACCAACCCAGGTTCTCCAAACCCTGCAACCACCCTTGGGAGCCCGGCTCCACTTTCGCGAAAAAGGTGTTGGGCAGGAGAGCGCCGTAGGTCACCCAACGAAAGACGAGATACATCGCGGGTAGCACGACCGCCGACGCGAATGCGGTTAAGAGAAAACGAACGGGTAGCCATAATCCCCAGAGCAACCAAGCGCCCATTGGGACTAACCAAAGAACCGCTTCGGGGCGAGCAAGAAGAAGGAGTCCGGTTAAGCACCCCAACCAGAGGGCGCGCCCGCGGCTTCTGTCCATGCCCACCGGCCACGCCGCGGTTAACCAAAGGCAGACCAAGAACACAACGAGGGGCGTTTCAAGTCCCGACCCCGACCACAACAGCACCCCCCCATCCACAGCCAAGACACCCATGAGGAGGGCTTTGGCAGGGAGGCCCCAGGGGGCTCGACGGCAAAAACGATACAAAACAAGAAGCGATCCAAGGAGAAACACCAAAGACAGAATCGGCGCGATTTGGTGGGGCGCGATTCCGGTTGCGCTAAGAACACCAAGCAAGAGTGTCCACAGGGGGTTCGAAAAACCTTCAACCGCTTCCCCATCGTTGAAGGTTAGGCCAAGCCCATCTCCAAAACGTTCCGCGTAGCGAAAGGAAATAAAGGCATCGTCGACGAGCGCGCGATCATGGTTCCCATAGTACAGAGCGAACAAGGCCACTTGGGCCAACAGCATTCCGAGAAGAATGAAAAGTAGGGATCGCGACTTCATGTTTGGAACTTTACCCAAGGACCCTCGGGGACGCGAGGTTTCGAGGAGCCGAACTTTGGGGCAAATAAAAAGAGCGTGGATAACCACGCTCTCTTATTGGTGCGGAAGAGGGGACTCGAACCCCTACAGGATTGCTCCCACAAGGCCCTCAACCTTGCGCGTCTACCAGTTCCGCCACTTCCGCGCACCAAACTAAAGTCTTAGTTGCCACCCGTACCCGTTTCGTTGTTCTCGGCTGGGGGCGTGGTTTCGCCCGGAGTCGTGGTTTCGGTTCCTGTGCCCGTACCTTCTCCTGGAGTGGTGCCGGTACCCAAATCAAGGGCACCTGGAGTGGTCGGTGATGGGGCGTCGATGGGAGGAGCAATGCTCATAGGATCGCCGCCGGAACGCACGATGGGCGTGGGTCCACTTGCCGACGCTTGCATGATGGCGAGCACCAGGGAGGTGACGAGAAAAGCTGTCCCCAAGCCGGCCGTAGCCTTACTTAGGAACGTCGCTGCCCCGCGGCCACCAAAAAGCATCTGGCCGGTTTGCCCGCCAGCGGCTCCAAAGGCACCTGCAAGTCCCCCTCCTTTACCCGACTGGAGCAAAATGACCAGCATCAGGAGGAAGCTAATTAGAATATGAAAAACCAGTAAAACACCGTATATCACGAGATTATCTCCATTACCTCAGAGCGCGCATGAATGCAGTTGAGACCGCTCCCAAAGGACGAAGGAGTCTACCAGGGTCACCCTGGCCGGTCAACTCCCAGCCTGCCGGGCCGCGTCGCCCCCCGCCCGGATGATCGGGACAAATTGCTCTGGTTTGAGGGAAGCTCCCCCAACCAGACCACCGTCCACATCGGGCTTTGAAAAGATGTCCGCCGCATTGCCCGCTTTGACACTCCCTCCGTAGAGGATCCGAATCCCGCTCGCGGCATGCGTCCCAAATAGGTTCGAGAGCTCGGATCGCACATGGGAGTGCGCCTCTTGAGCCTGCTCCGGAGAGGCCGTCTTGCCCGTCCCGATGGCCCATACAGGCTCATAAGCCACAACCAGACGGCTGGGGTCACTGAACTGAAGATTGGCGAGGGATCCCACCACCTGCCGGGTCAGCACAACTTCGGTGGCTCCGGATTCCCGTTCCGCCTCGGTCTCGCCAACGCAAACCACAGGGATCAAATCGTGAGCAAGCGCGGAGGCGGCTTTGCGATTGATCATCTCGTCGGTTTCGCCGAAAAGAGCGCGACGCTCGGAGTGTCCCAGGATGACCTGTTGGCAACCGAGCTCTCGCAGCATGAGCGGAGAGCATTCCCCAGTGAAAGCTCCGCCCTCTTCCCAGTGCATATTTTGTGCTCCCCAAAGGACATCCGAACCGGTCAAAACACTTTGTGCTACGTCGAGCATAGGAGCAGCCGGAAAATAAGCGACGTCGATGGGTTCGGCTTGGGTCTCAAGCTCGTTGCGAATGGAACTCAGCAACTGATTGAGTTCCGACCGGGAGAGATTCATCTTGATGTTCCCGGCTACGAGAATGCGTCGCATCAGGCCCCCTTGTCTGTCAGAGCGGCTAAACCAGGTAGGTCTTTGCCTTCAAGAAACTCTAGGAAGGCACCGCCCCCCGTAGACACATGAGAGTAGTCGGTTGCCGAAAGACCGAGTCGACCGATTGCCGCGACCGAGTCTCCCCCGCCGACAACCGTGGTTGCTCCGCGTTTTCCGGCCTCCGCCACGGCCTTGGCAATAGCCAACGTGCCCTGACTAAAAGCCTCCACTTCAAAGATGCCTACCGGACCGTTCCAAATCACGGTGCTCGCTGACTCGATGCGGTCACGGAACAACTCGATCGTCTTGCTTCCGATATCGACACCCATGGTTCCTAAAGGAATAGCCTGCCCTTCAGAGTTTTGATATGGCTCCGAACCATCGGCTCCCGCCGAGCAGATTGAATCGGCGGGTAAAACCAATTCAACCCCCCGCTCCTCCGCCGCTTCCATCGCACTCTTCGCAATCTCAACCCGATCGGATTCCAAAAGCGAATCACCGATCTCAATCCCCAGTGCTTTGTAGAAGGTATAGGTCATCCCCCCGCCCACAAGGACACAGTCGACCTTGTCGAGAAGGTTTTCGATCACATCGACCTTCCCGGATATCTTGGCGCCACCAAGAATAGCGACAAAAGGTCGACCCGGTTTTGCCAGGGCCGAGGTCAAGTAGTGAATCTCGGCTTCCATGAGTAGGCCGGCAGCGGCCTGCTTGAAATGCTTCGTCACCCCCACCGTGGATGCGTGAGCACGGTGGGCGGTTCCGAAGGCGTCGTTGACATAGATATCTCCCAGCTGGGAAAGCTGGTGAGAGAATCCGGCATCGTTGGCCTCTTCTTCCGGGTGATAGCGAAGGTTCTCCAAAAGAAGGACATCGCCGTCGCCAAGACGCTCCGTCGCCTGCAAGGGCGCATCGCCTACACAGTCGTTCACGAAACGAATCTCTTCATCGAGCAGCCGAGCCAGACGTCGGGCAACCGGCTCTAAAGTGAACTTTGGGTTCGGCTCGCCTTTGGGTCGTCCCAGATGTGACATGAGCACAACCCGGGCACCGTTCTCGCGGAGCCTCTGAATGGTTGGCATGGCGGCGCGAATACGCGTTTCGTCGGCCACCCGGTTGTCTTCAATGGGAACATTGAAATCGACCCGCATGAGGACGCGCTTCCCCGCGACATCCAAATCGTCGAGTGTCAGCTTGTTCATGCGTTAGCCTTGGGACTTCATGTACCGAATCAGGTCGATGACGCGGTTGGAGAAACCCCACTCGTTATCGTACCAGGAGAGCACCTTAACCATGTTGCCGTCCATCACCGCGCTCATTGGGGCATCGTAGATGCTCGAGTGCGGATTGTGGATGATATCCGAAGAGACGAGAGGCTCCTCGCTATACTCCAAGACTCCCTTGAGCTCACCTGCGGCGGCCTCTTTGAACTTGGCGTCCATGGAGGCTTTGTCCGTGGGTTTGTCGAGCTCGGCAACGAGGTCCACCAAAGATCCGTCGGGCACCGGAACCCGAACTGCCATACCGTCGAGACGGCCTTTGAGCTCGGGAATCACCAAGCCGATGGCACGGGCGGCCCCCGTGGTGGTAGGAATCTGGTTCATGGCCGCGGCACGGGCCCGGCGCAAGTCCTTGTGAGGAAGGTCGAGAATACGTTGATCGTTGGTGTAGGCGTGAATGGTGGTCATAAGACCGCGCTTCAAACCCCAGTTGTCGTGCAACACCTTCACCACCGGGGCCAAACAGTTGGTGGTGCAAGAGGCGTTGGAAACCACATGATGTTCGCTGGGATTGTAGGTGGTGTGATTGACCCCAATCGCCAGGGTGGCGTCAGCTTCCTTACAGGGAGCGGACACGATGACCTTCTTGGCTCCTGCCTCTAAGTGCATGGCGGCCTTGTCGCGTGAGGTAAAGGCACCCGTAGATTCGACGACCAGGTCGATACCCATTTCCTTCCAGGGAAGCTTGGATGGGTCGCGCTCGCTCAGCACTTTGAACTTATCACCGCCAAAGCGGATGTGATCTCCGTCGACGATCACGTCGGCGTCGATCCGTCCGTGGACGGAGTCATTCTTGAACAGGTGGGCTAATGTCTTAGAATCGGTCAGATCGTTGACCGCTACAAAATCGAGTTCGTTGTCGCCAGCCGCCGCACGAAGCAAGAGTCGGCCGATGCGTCCAAATCCATTTACCGCGATTCTCATGGGAGATCCTCTCTGCAGAGGCCTCAGTGGAAGAGGCAGAGCAGGTTTTAGGGGGATTGATGTGCTAATAAAAGTGAATAAAGGGCAGTCAGTATAGCACTGACTGCCCTTCAGCCCGAAGATCCTAGCCCTCGCCAAATCCAGTGTCAAGCACTCCTAGAGCGCCCTTAGAGCTGACATCCGCCTTCTAACGTATGATTACAAATCGACCTCGGCAAACGTCTCCAGCGTACTCAACGGTGTAAAGATAGATCCCGCTCACTACATCCTGACCGTTCTTCGAGATCAGATTCCAAAAATAGGTCCCATCTCCCCCGCGTCCATCATGGCGATCCGACCTCACCAAATCCCCGGCTAGGGTGTAGATCCGAACCCTGGATACAGCTTTGGGAAGGTTCCGTAGCGCGATTTTCGTCCCCGTTGGATCCTTTTGGGAGGGAATCAAATCCCAGGCGGCTCCGCCCCGGTAGGGATTAGGGACCACCGCCACCGACTCACATCCCCCAGCGCTATCCCAACGCGGAATCACCGCCTGGGCCTCCGTTGCCGTCGGTAAACCGGCAATCTCCAGATCTTCTAGTTCCCCGGTGGCATCATTCCGTCGCGAAGTGACGCCAAAAGCCGTCACCGAGTAGTAGTAGACTTTGCCGTTCACCACGCCGTTTCTGTCGACGAACTTGTAGCGACCAATAGGATAGATGTTCTTCCCGTCATCGGTCTGACCAATATCAACAATGTTCCGATCCGTAACCTCGAGCAGGTGTTGGGGCGAACGAACACCAAGACCGTCTTTGGGGTTTCGCCGGAACTCGCCCACGAGCATCCAGTCGTTGGGAGACGGCCCGATCGCACCCACCGGCCGCTGCCAATTGTCTACGCGCCACACTCGATACCCTTCGAACAGGTTCTGTCCGGTTAAGGGGTCAACCTGTAGCTCGGGTTTGTTATCCCACAGTAAAGTGACTTCGCGATCCTCTCCCGGCCGAGCGAAGGCAGAGAACCCGGGATCTACAGGGGTGATATTAGAGTTTGGGGAAACCGGAGCCGTGATCCCAACCCAATTCACCAAGGTCTCCTGCCCTCCCACACCCGTGCACGGGTTGCAGTCCGCGTCGACCCAAAGGCACCGGGAAGATCGATGATCCACTGTGACCATGAGGGTGTCACAGGGATCATCCCAACTCACCTCGGTCCCCGGCTCTAAGGCCCGGAGGCAGCGTTCCAGGCCGTTCACACCCGTTTCCGGATTCGCGTCGGCGTCTACATAGCGACCGTTGAAGATCCGCTGAGCGGAGACTGCGTTTCGAATAAAACCATCGAAACCCGGCCCAACTACATAGGCGGTTTGAAAGTTGAGAGACTCTCCCGGATCGAGCACCTCAAAAGGGCCCGCGGAAATGATG
>JABDJR010000121.1 GCA_013003415.1 Candidatus Eiseniibacteriota bacterium
CTCCCGTTCCTGCGGGTTTCGACCTCTTTGAGCCCGATCTCATGCTGAAGTACTTCGGGAGTTACATGGAGGAACTCGGTATCAGCTTCGATACTTTCATGGGCTTAGGCCGAGTGAACCCCGAAGACAAAGATCAGCCGTTTAACATGGCGCTCTTTGCCACGCGCCACGCCGCTTTCCGCAATGGCGTCAGTGAACTTCATGGTCGGGTATCTCGTGAAATGATGCAGCCCTGGTGGCCCGGTTACCCTTCTGAAGAGGTTCCCGTGGACAGCATTACCAACGGGATCCATTTGCAGTCCTGGGTGGCGCCGCCCATCCAAGAAGCTTACGAGTCCGCGGTTGGAAAGGGATGGAGCGAGCCCACACGCCAAGAGCCGGACTGGTCTGGCGTGGATAAGATGAAAGACAAAGACGTTTGGGCAAACCATATGGCTTGCAAGGAACGGTTTGTCGCTTTGGCTCGAAAACGAGCTCTATCCCACGCGAAGGCCCGGGGTGGCTCGCATCGAGAGAAGCTCGAAGCCGAGAAGATCCTGGATCCGAACGCGCTGACCATCGGTTTCGCTCGACGGTTTGCCACCTATAAAAGAGCCACTTTGCTTCTGCGTGATGTTGAGCGTCTGAAACGCCTTATAACGAATGCAGACCGCCCCATCCAGTTTGTGTTTGCGGGCAAAGCGCACCCGGCTGATGCGTTCGGAAAAGAACTCATTAAACACATTGTTCATTTTTCTAGAGACTCTCAACTTACGAAGTCTTTTGTCTTCATTGAAAATTACGACATTGAAGTTGGACGTCACGTGGTTGCCGGAGTCGATGTGTGGTTGAACAATCCGCGCCGGCCTTTGGAGGCAAGCGGCACCAGCGGCATGAAGGCCGCTGCAAATGGCGTGCTAAACCTGTCGATTCTCGACGGTTGGTGGGCCGAGGGTTACGAGACGGAGCGTGGTTGGGCGATTGGTGACGGTGAGGAATACGCCGAGGAGCATTATCAAGATTCGGTGGAGGCGAGCGCCCTCTACGATCTTCTCGAGCACGAAGTGATTCCAACCTACTACGATCGCGACAGCAAGGGCCTTCCCATCAAGTGGATCCAAAAGATGAAAGCCTCGATGCGCGATCTTGGACCCATGTTCAACACCAACCGAATGGTCGGTGAGTACACCGAGAAGTTCTACATTCGTGCCGCCAACCGGTCCCATGAATTGACGGATGGAAATCTTGACCGCGTGCACTCGCTTGTCGATTGGTCGCGCCGTGTTTCCCAGCACTGGAGCCAGGTTCAAGTGGAGGGCGTTACCCATCGGAACGGGGGAGAGCTTCATGTTGGCGCTGAGGTTCCAGTCCGGGTCAAAGTGGATCTTGGACATCTTTCCCCAGGGGATGTTGCGGTGGAGCTCTATCACGGTTCGGCCGACGGCGACCATCAGGTCCAGGAGGGTAGAGTGACCTCCATGAACCACGTTGGGGAAGAAGACGGACATCAGCTCTACGAAGGCATGCTAACCTGCGGCACAAGCGGGCTCTATGGATACTCGGTGCGGATTGTCCCTGCTCACCCGGACGCTCTCATTCCAAACGAGATGCCACTCATAACCTGGTACTAAGCATTCGAATCCTTAGGAATCGGAATAGCTCAGATCCAGCCTGGGTATTAAGAGTGTGGGGACGGAACATATTGTCTTACATAGAGTTAGTCTAATTCCCCACCGGTTGGCCAAGTTGACAGGCCAAGCCAAAGCACATACAATAACCGGCTATTAAAGACGAAGGGGATCCGTTACTCCCATCCCCCCTCGAATTCGCCGAATTTTAATACTTTTTAGGGCTGTTGTGACTCACTCTGGGCCGGAGGGGTCTAAAGATCAGTAAGGTTCTGTACGCATGAATTGCACGACCCTGGGAATTCGATGGTTCGTTGTCCTATCTTTAGGGCTATGTCTGTCTCTAGGATTAGACTCCCTAGGACTGGGCACGCTGCATTCCCCTCAACAAGCAAATGCGCAAAAAGAAACCCTAGGCGTGGCACAAGAGGGCTCGTCCTTAGAGGCGGCTCAGAAAGTCGTGGACCGACTTGAATCGTCATTGCCCATGGGCGACAAGAACTACCGAAAGCATTATGAACTCGCCAACGCGTACTACGATCTCGGCGAATTACAAAAGGCATCCGCTCGTTATCAGCGGGTGCTTGTGATCAACCCGAATTTCAGTAAAGCGATGGTCAATCTTGGAACGTGTTTGTCGGACCAAGGAAAATTTGAAGACGGAGTAGAGTGGCTTGAGAAGGCGTTGGGTATCGACCCCGATGACTGCAAGGCACGTAGCAACCTGGGGAATGTCTACTACTCCATGGATCGGTTCCCCGACGCCATGTATGAGTACAAACGCGCTATCCAGTCCGATCCCAAATGTTATTCCGCTCACTTCAACATCGCGGTTGCCTTTGCAGACGCCGGCATCTTCCGAGAAGCCGTGAAGTGGTGGGGAGAAGTAGTACGTCTCGCTCCTGGCACCGATGCCGGGCGTCAGGCAGCAGAGAATATCGAGCTTATTAAACCCTTCATCGGCGGTTCGCTGAACTAGAGACTTGAGCGAACAATCGTCGACATTCGATTTTGGGCTGACCCGAAAGGAGTCTCACATGATCCGTTACAACTTGGTCAATAAGGCGTGGACACGCGTTGCTTTGGGGGGCGTTATGGCCCTCGGACTCTCCTTGGGGGCCCCAGCATCGTTGCTCCAGGCTCAAGAGGGCGAAGCCACTGAGCCAACCACCGCCGTCCGCTACTTCATGAGTGGCGCCGAGCTCATGCAAAACTTTCGGTACCTAGACGCGGCTGAGCAGTTCCGTCTTGCTATCGATGAGGACCCTGAGTATATCGACGCCTACAAGAACCTGGCCTTTGTGTTTACCAAAATGGCGGAAAGCGAATCCGAGTACTACGAAGATGCCTTAGAGCTCTACGAAGAGCTTGAGTCCAAGCTGCCGGATGATACCGAGTTCAAGAAGAACAAAGCTTTCGTGCTGATCAAGCTCGAAGAAAAAGACGACGCCATCAGCACCTATGAAGAAATCCTTGAGATTGATCCCGAAGATTGCCAGACCATGGGCAACATGGCCGAGCTTCACCTCGACATGGCCAAAGAAGCCGGTGAGGGCACGCCTGGCCACAAGTCCAACACTGAAGCCGCTATCTTGGCTTACAAACGGGTGACCGATACTTGCGACACCGAGATCGCGGCTTTTAACAAGCTCGGTGAACTCTACTTCGCCGCCGGACGTAAAGACGAAGCAGCTGCGGTCTACGACGCCATGCTTGAAAAAGATCCCAACAACGCCGACATCGCAGGTCGCCTGGGATACTTGTGGGCTCAAGACAAGAACTACGAAAAGGCCGAGCCCTATTTCGCCAAGGTTCTTGAAATCGACCCGACCCGGACCCAGTACCGCGCGTTTTACGCGAAGGCTCTCAAGGAAAACGGTAAGTCCACCGAAGCCGCCAACGAGTACCTCAAGATCATCGCCGAAGATCCCGAGCAGGCTAAGCTCTATTGCAACGTAGGTTTCACCTACCTCGACGCCAAGGAATACGAGAAAGCCATTGAGATGGCCATGAAAGCCATTTCCGAGAACGCTCCCTCCCAGGATTGTTTGTACTGTGTCTGGGGCAAGGGCCTGGAACTTCGAGGCAATGCTCAGGTTCAAAACTATGAGTTCGATCGAGCCAACTCAACCTACAGCGATGCCAAAGCCAAGTTCACCGTGGCCATGGGTAGCCAGCAGTGGGGAAGCTACGCCACCAAACAGATTACTCGTGTGGATCAGTTGATCGAACGCGCCAAGTCGATTAAGTTGAAAGCTGACCAAGACGGAAAGTAAGAGAAGATTTAGGATCTCAAATATCAGAGTCCGGGGGGACGGAGCGGAGAGTATGAGGCGAATTAAGATCGGTCTGATGGCCATGGCACTGGCTGCAATGACTGTTCCGGCATCCGTCTCCAGTGCCCAAGAGTCTGAAGCTGACGCCGCGGCTAGCGGGCCGCGCGTCACCATCAATGTTCAAGTCGATCCCGGCACCGGAGCGCTGAGTCCCTTGGGTCAGTTTGTGATTCAAACTTTCCCCGAGGAAGCCCCGAAGCACGTCGAGAGCTTCGTGAAGCGCGCATCATCCGGCTACTACACCAACACCACCTTCCATCGTCTTGTCCCTGGCTTCATCGTCCAAGGAGGGGACCCGCAGTCCCGGACCGACTGGCGAAGCCCGCGCCTAGGCACCGGAGGCAACAAAATATCCATTGCTCCAGAGCCTGGGGTCTTTCCCTCCCGCGGGTCGGTGGTCGGAGCCCGTCTTCCAGGCAAAAAAGCTAGCGGGTCACAGTTCTTTATCTGCCTTGCCGATCTGCCCTCGCTTGAGGGG
>JABDJR010000134.1 GCA_013003415.1 Candidatus Eiseniibacteriota bacterium
GAACGACGGTTCTCGGTTGTTGCGAATCGCTAGCGAGAGGAGCCAAACATGGCAAAGAAGAAAGCCAAAAAGAAAGTCGCGAAGAGAAAAACCGCCAAGAAGAAATCGGCTAAGAAGAAGTCACCAAATTACTGGGTAACCCCTGGCGATGATGGTGGCTGGGACGTGAAACGTGAAGGCGCTAGCCGTGCTTCCAACCACTTCAAGACCCAAAGCGAAGCTAACGCACGGGCCCGCCAGCTGGCGATGAAGTCCAAAGGTGAGCGCATTACTCTTGGCAAGAATGGCAAGATTAAGAGCAAAGACTCCTACGGTAATGACCCGCGGGGTAGCAAAGGGTAGTAAAACCGGATTCCCAGGTTTTTCGTGGCTGCTTCTTACAGAGGCAGCCATTTTTTCTTGTCGGAACGCAGAATGTGTATCGAGGTTGATGGGTTTGGTGCCCAACGCCTGTGGGTTCTCGCCCTTTTCCAGCTCTCTCATCAATCATGAATCGAAGTTCTCGTCCGGTAACTCCTTAGCTATTACCGAATTGAATCGCGAAACACGGCTGGCACTAGAATTGCAGTATGGGGAGTTGGTGGGTTGCCGATTCGTCGTGCCACGACAACCCAAAGCAAGGCAATTGAAATTTTTGGAGAACAACTGAATGCGAATGAGTCTTTTGGCATTGATAGCGACGGGAATAGTTCTCGGCTGCACGAATCCAGCCCTTGCCGGAGAGGCCAATACGGGTCCTTTGGATGATGGGTGTATTAAGTTTGAGAACAGTGATATTGGGGTAGAAAATATTAGCAAGACTGCAGACGGTGTAACGGTGACGCTTTTTGACTGGGTTCAGAAAGATGGAGAGTCCGGGGAGTACGTAGGAGTTTCTTATCGGATTGAAGGTGGTGAAGGCTCGGTGTCGATCAAGTCAGGAACAAATGTCGACGCAGCCTTAAGCAGCCCGTGGGTAAACCCCAATGGCTTGAGTGGAAGAAATGCCAAAGCCATCTCGAACATCGTGTTCTGTCCAACCGATGGCGGTGGTCCCGCACCTCCAGCTTCTTTTGGTTTTATGGACGAGGGTTCAGAACCGATTGCCCGATCCACCAGGTGGGGAGCCCTCAAGCTGAATTTTAAATAAGGAAACTATTCCAAGATTCTTGACCAAGCCTGGTTCACTTCGCGCGGATGCCGTCCCTGAAAGGGGCGGCATTTCGCGTTTCTTGGAAAACGGCGAAGAAAAACGATCCCGGGGCCTTGCCGAGAGTGGGGGAGCTGGTTCATCTTGGGTAATCTCGTTCCCACGTTTTTCCAGTCGCCTTCGTTGAGTCGTACTGGGGGAGATTGTTATGCCATCTTCAATCTGTGTTTATTGCGGCTCTAGTCCTGGATCGCAACCAATCTATGCCGAGGCCACCAAATCTCTCGCCGAAGTGCTTGTCCAGCGGGGTATTCGTCTTGTCTACGGCGGAGCGAGTGTTGGAACCATGGGCTTGCTGGCTGACCACGTGCTTGCCCTAGGTGGAGAAGCGGTAGGAGTGATCCCGGAGTCCCTGCAAGCCAAAGAGATCGCACATCCTGGGTTAACCGAGCTGCACGTTACGGACTCCATGCACTCCCGGAAGGCACGCATGGCAGAACTGTCCGAAGGCTTCATCGCCCTCCCGGGCGGCCTCGGTACGCTGGATGAGCTGTTTGAGATCTGGACGTGGGGTCAACTCGGGTTTCACTCGTGGCCTATTGGCCTTTTGAACGTCGACGGATACTACGATCATCTCATTGGCTTTCTGGATCACGCGGTAGAACAAGGCTTTGTGAAGCCGCACCACCGCTCCATGATTCAAGTGGCGAGCTCAGCCGATCTTCTCGTTGATACGCTGGCTAGCTACTCAGCTCCCTCGACACCGAAGTTGTGAGTCCGCCGGCCAGGAGCGCATCGGGAACCGACCTGGAAACAAGATAAGAACCGTGCTAGTAATTCACTTTCCTGAGGTGATGAGCAGAAGGTCGTCCCGTCTCAGGTTGATCTTTCTACAGCAGACAACGCGAAGATCGTGGGGATAGATGAAGCAGTTCTTTGTATTGGTGTTTTGTTTTCTCATGACAATTCCTGCCGTGGCCTCGGCCCAAACGAGGATCTACCTCCCGGTCGAGATCTCAAGCGGTCTCATAAAGGGAACAGGGGGAGTAGCCCCAGGAACGGCCGCGGTATCGGCAAAGCTTGGGCTCGGGTTCGGCCTCCATGGGACAACCCAGGTTGGGGTGGTTGGTAAGTATCAATACGCCAACCCGGGAGGAGAAATGGGCTTTGGCGTCAGAGGCGACCAGCAGGTCTGGGAGGTAGGTAGACTCCTTAGGTTTTTCGTAGACGCCCAGTACCTTTTTGAGTTCTCCGAGTACGGCTTCGGAGTATCGGGTCGGATATCGGAGAGTCTGGTGGGGGTCGGGTTTCGATACTCGCACTCGACCAGTGAAAATACGGATAGATACGAGCTTGGGATTAGTCTGGGACTGATGCGGGCCTACGACCTAGCCACGCCAAGTGAGCAAGGCGTCATTCCCTATGATGAGGACGAGTAATGAAAAGAGCGATTGTGGTTGGAGGCGGGGGAGCAAAGGGAGCCTACGCCGTAGGTGCGGTCAAACACTTAAAGAGGGAACTGGGAATAAACTTCGATATTGTGGTTGGAACCAGTACCGGAGCTCTGATGGCTCCGCTCATTGTTGCCGACGAAGTTGAACAGCTTGAAGAGTTCTACACGACCTTAACCGGCCCGGACATTATTAAAGAGAACAGTGACGCCGATGTGCTCGGTGGTTCTTTCTACAGCACCAAGCCTTTGCACAACCTTCTTAAAAGAGTGATCACAAACGAACTCGCCGAGAAGATTGTGGCTTCGCCGACACAGTGCGTTGTGAGCGCGGTGAACTTGAACAACGCAAACCTGGTCTACTTCCACACCGGGGAGCCGCCCGAGTACAGAATGGATGACCACGTTGAGTTTAGGAAGGTTGAGGGTCGGAACCGACTCATATTCGGCGTGCTGGCCTCGGCGAGCATTCCCATCATGATGAC
>JABDJR010000155.1 GCA_013003415.1 Candidatus Eiseniibacteriota bacterium
GGTCGAAGCCGGCCCACAGGTGGCGCTCTTCTTCGAGAAGCCACTGTTCGTCGTGGGCGGAAAAATCGACGATGACCCCACGCCCGTCGGGGCGGAGGACCCGGGCAATCTCGCGCAAGACTTGGGCGGGTTCGGCAATGTGGTGGAGCACCATATTCGCGACCACACCATCGACGGAATGGCTGGGAATAGGCAGGCTTTCGAGTTCGCCGTGGATGAATGACACGTTGTTGATCCTTAGCTCTGCCATACGAACCTTGGCTTGCTCCAACATTCCTGAGCTGGAGTCGACGGCAATCACCCGGCCCAAATGATTGGCCAGGGAAGGTAGCAACGTACCTGTTCCCGTACCCAAGTCGAGGACGACCCGATTCTGAGGGAGTAACCCGGCCAGGGCGGCTAGACCGGCGCCGTGGCCCAAGCTTTCGCTTCGATTCCCATTCCAAGATTCTGAGGCTCGATCAAAGAACTCACGATTGCGCTCGCGCCGCTGGGCTAGGTATGCGGTGAGTCGCTGGGTATCGTCATGGTACTGCGGGTCTTCAGGTAGCCGGGCGCGAAGGGCGTCCCAGATGGCGGCGTGATCGCCGCTAGGTTCCATGGCGTAGTAGGAAGAGGTGCCCTGGCGCCGGTCTCGCACGAGGCCGGCCTCCCTGAGAACGGCTAGGTGGCCCGAAACCCGACTTTGAGTCATTCCCAGAAGGCTCGTAAGTTCTCCCACGGACAATTCGTGAGCCTCTAACAGGTGTAGAAGCCGAAGACGGCTGGGATCGGCGAGAGCCTTGAGATGGGAAAGGGGGGTGGTTTCTTTCATCGTTTAATCCGGATGGAGCGATAATACATAGGGATCGGAACTGAGGCAAGAAAAATTGAGCCCCTTTCCGTCCGCGGGGGTAAGGAAGGGGCTTTCAGCCCTACCTCAAAACTTTTGATTCCCAATCGGCCCGTATCTGGCTATATTAGTTCGGGCCACCGGTGGTTTCGGTCCGCGGACATCTGCTCTCCGCCCAAAACCCGGTGTCCCACCTTTTTTCGCGGATTGCCACGTCTTTCTAACCCAAAGGGCTGGTGCCGCGAGTCCCTTAGAATGTTCTGGCGGTCATTTGCGCGTATTGGGCGTCATTCCAGCTCGTTTTGCCTCAAGCCGTTTGCCGGGAAAACCCCTGGTCGACTTGGGTGGAGAGACCCTGGTAATGAGGGTTGTCCAGGCCGCTCGCTCCGCCTTAGAAATCAATCGCCTCGTGGTTGCCACAGACCACGAGAAGGTGAGAGCCAGCGTCGAAGCGTCGGGGGGTGAGGTTCTTATGACGAGCCCAGACCACCCCAGCGGATCCGATCGCTGCGCCGAGGTGCTCCAGAGTTTCGAAGCTCAAGGGCAGCTGTTCGATCTGGTCGCTAATATTCAGGGTGATGAGCCCTTCCTGCCCGGTGAGGCCATGGACAAAGCGATCCAAATCCTCAAGGAGCATCCCACCTGTCAGGTGGCAACCCTCGCGGTTCCCCTTACAGCCGGGGACCGGGAAGATCCTCATGTGGTGAAATTGCGGGCGACTCCCGACGGGGTGGCAGAGGCTTTTGGCCGCGAACCGGATTGGGAGCCCACGCACACTCACGTTGGTTTTTATGTTTTTCGACGCGACTACTTAATGCGTTTCGTCGATCTCCCGCAATCCGAGTCAGAAAAGCGGGAGCGCTTAGAACAGCTTAGAATTTTAGATGATGGGGTTGAAATTCGCGTTGCGGCTGGGGCCTGGCCGGTGCTCGGTGTCGACACGCCAGAAGATTTAGAGCTAGCACGCAAAAAATACAAGAATCGGTTTGAAGCAGAGGTTTAGGAAGGGGAGTTTTGTGGCCAAATACGTTTTCGTGACCGGTGGGGTGGTCTCGTCATTAGGAAAAGGCATTGCGGCGTCGTCCTTGGGCTACCTGCTCAAAACGCGTGGGCTGAATGTCACCATGATGAAGTGTGACCCTTATCTTAATGTTGATCCGGGTACTATGAGCCCCTACCAACACGGTGAAGTTTTTGTGACCGATGATGGAGCAGAGACCGACCTCGATTTAGGGCACTACGAACGGTTCATCGACTCCAATCTTACCCAAGCCCACAACATCACCGCGGGGCGCATCTATCACACGATAATCAAGCGGGAACGCGATGGCGGTTATCTTGGGGGAACAGTCCAGGTTATTCCTCACGTCACCGACGAAATCAAGGCTCGGTTTCGGCAAGTTGGGGATCAACCCGATCTCGACGTGGCCATTATTGAGATTGGAGGGACCGTCGGTGATATCGAAAGCCTTCCTTTCCTTGAGGCCATCCGCCAGTTTCGTCTTGAGATTCCCCGGGAAGATTCGGTGGTCATTCACCTGACCTACGTGCCCTTTATCAAAGCGGCCAGAGAAATAAAAACCAAACCGACTCAACATAGCGTTCGTGAGCTTCGGGAAATCGGCCTGCAGCCCGAGATTCTGCTCTGCCGCTCCGAAGTTGCCCTCTCCAAGTCCGTTCGTGAAAAGATTGCCCTGTTCGCAAACCTTCATCCTTCTAATGTTGTGGAAGCTCTCGATGTCGAAACCATTTATGAGGTTCCCTTGCGGTTTCACGAAGATCATCTTGACGAGCGGGTATTAGACCTCCTCAAGCAAGAAAGTCGCGAACCCAATCTCGACCCGTGGCGGGAGATCGTCCACAAGATCAAGAAATCCGACAACGAGTGCACCATTGCCGTGGTGGGTAAGTACATTCATCTTCAAGACGCCTACAAAAGTATTCGCGAAGCGGTTCTCCATGGTGGTATCGCCAACGACACGCGGGTCAACATGCGCTGGGTCGACTCCGAGGAAATCGAAAACGATGGCGCGGAGTCGCTCCTCGAAGGTGTCGACGGAGTTCTGGTCCCCGGCGGTTTTGGTGACCGCGGTGTAGAGGGAAAAATTGCGGCCGCGAATTGGGCGCGCACGCAAAACATTCCTTACTTTGGCATTTGTCTTGGGCTTCAAGCGGCCACGATTGAGTACGCAAGAAACGTTTGTGGTCTTAGCGGAGCCAACTCAGCGGAGTTCGACGAAAAAACGCCCTATCCCGTGATCGATCTCATGACCGACCAACGCGACAAAGTGCAAATGGGGGGGACCATGCGGCTAGGTGCCTTCCGTTGTCTCTTAAGCCCCAACTCCCTCGCCTCGGCGGCCTACGGGGCCCCTCAAGTGGCCGAGCGTCACCGACACCGCTATGAATTCAACAACCAGTATCGCAAATTGTTTGAAGAACACGGAGTGTCCATCACCGGGGTGAACCCAGAACGTGATCTGGTGGAAATCTGGGAGTTGCCGGACCATCCTTGGTACGTCTGCGTGCAGTTCCATCCTGAACTTCGCTCGCGGCCGACCTCACCTCATGCCTTGTTTACCGGTTTCATCCGCGCCTGCCTCAGCGATCAAGATCAAAAGAGTTCGATGGCCCTCAGTCATGAATAACTTCGAATTCTCCTTACCCAAACTTCCCGAACATCCGGTCACCGTCGGCAATGCCGTGTTTGGCGGCGGCGAACTTGCTCTGATTGCCGGGCCCTGTGTGGTCGAAGACAAGGGGCTCATGCTCGAAGTGGCCACCGAATTGAAGCGGCTGACGGAAGAGCGTCACCTCAAGATGGTGTTCAAGGCCTCCTACGCCAAAGACAATCGATCTTCGGTCGACTCTTCCCGCGGGCCTGGCATGAGCGAAGGGCTAGAGATCCTTGCCGACATTAAAAGCAAACATGATTTGCCGGTGCTGACCGACATCCACCTGCCCGACCAAGCGGCCCGGGCGGCGGAGGTTGCGGATGTGCTTCAGATTCCGGCTTTCCTGTGTCGCCAAACGTCGCTGCTTGAAGCCGCCGGAGCCACCGGCAAAGCCATCAATATCAAGAAGGGGCAGTTCATGGCTCCCGAAGATATGGGGAAGGCGGTCGAGAAGGTTCGTCGCGGCGGTTCCAATCGGGTCATGCTGACCGAAAGGGGCACAAGTTTCGGCTACCACAATCTCGTGGTGGACATGCGCGGGTTTAGTTTTATGGCACCCACGGGTTGTCCCCTCGTTCACGACATTACGCACAGCATGCAACTACCTTCATCCGGAGTTGAAACCGGGGGGACAAAAGAATTGGCGGTGGTGGTGGCGAGGGCTGCGCTTGCCGCGGGAGCCCACGCGGTCTTCTTTGAAACCCACCCCGACCCGGACCGTGCCCACAGCGACAAAGCGACCCAACTTCCTTTGAGCTCCATTCCCGTGTTACTCGATGAACTGCTGAAAGTTCATCGGGCGGTGTGGCCTACATGAAAGCTCTAGTTCTCGATGTTGATGGTGTCCTTACGGACGGCGGCATCTTTCTTGACGATGACGGCCGTGAACTCAAACGTTTTCACGCTCGAGATGGCGTAGGCATCCAGCTTGCGAAACATGCGGGGTGGAAGGTTCTCTTATGCACAGCTCGAGAGTCTCAACCCGCGCGTCGCCGTGCGGAAGAGTTGGGGGCCCAGTGGGCCATCGGGGTGTCGCAAAAGGATCAGTTTCTGGAAGAGTGGTTGGGGAAACGCGACATCAGCTGGTCGGACGTTGCCTATGTGGGAGACGATCTACAGGATCTGTGTGTGCTTGAAAAGGTGGGCTGGCCCATCGCGGTTGGCGATGCTGCCCTCGAAGTGAAGGCGGCGGCAAAGTATGTGACTCAACTCGATGGGGGCCGCGGTGCGGTTCGAGATGCGGTGGAGTGGCTGCTGACGAAGCATGGTGTTAAGGCCGAGGCGATTCACGCATTTCTCAATCGAAAAAAAGGTTTTGCGGTTGGTAAGCTTCAGTTCGGAGGCGATGATGTCTGAACCGAACCCCAAACTTAAATCACGCGACATCCTCGACATTGGAAAAGAGGTGCTTCGCCGAGAAGGCCAAGCTCTCACCGACATGGCCGATGCCCTGGGTTCAGCATTCTCCGATGTGGTCGAGTTGCTTGAAGCAAGTCCGGGGCGCGTGGTGGTGACGGGAGTGGGGAAGAGTGGCCAAGTTGGTAGCAAAATTGCAGCCACGCTTACAAGCACAGGAACGCTTGCCTTCTTTCTTCATCCCACCGAAGCGCTTCACGGGGATCTTGGGATTGTTACTAAGGACGACGTTGTACTCGCCATCTCAAAGAGCGGGCGCACGGCCGAGTTGCTTCAACTCCTGCCTCACTTTCATCGTCTTGGCGCTCCGGTGGTGGCCATGGTTCAGGACACGTCCTCACCTTTGGCCGAACACTCCCGCCTGGTTCTCCCTCTGGTGGCGTTCGAAGAGGCTTGCTCCCTAGATCTAGTTCCCACCACAAGCACCACCCTGTTCATGGCTCTCGGGGACGCTCTTGCCGTCACCTTGTTTCGGAGGCGGGGTCTGACTCAAGAGGATTTCGCGTTTGTTCATCCCGGAGGTTTGATCGGACGCCAGCTGGGGAGACGGGTTTCGGACCTCATGCATTCGGGAGATCGGTTTCCGTTTGTTAAGGCGAGCGCGAGTCTCAGAGAGGCTCTTCTTCAAATCATGGAAAAGGGCCTCGGGATTACAACCGTTCTCGATGGGGAGAGCTTGGTGGGTGTCGTCACCGACGGTGATTTGAAACGGATTTTGCTTCGTCACGAAGCTCTAGAATTTCTGGATCAGCCGGTGACCCAGTTCATGTCAAAGAACCCGCGGACCATCGAGCCCTCAAACCTGGTCGCGACAGCGGTTCGACGCATGGAAGAAAAGAATCCGGGGGCCGTGACTTCTTTGGTCGTGATCGAGAACGCAAAGCCCATGGGGATCTTGCACCTGCATGATTGTCTTCGAGTGGATCTCGGCTAGGCTTGGCCAGTCTGGCGCCAAAAAAATACGGGACTCGACCATTCGGCCGAGCCCCGTGGACCTGCGCTAACCGAAGAAGTAACCTGCTGCCGGCGATTACCTCTTCGAAGGGGACAACGCCCAAAAGCACTTGAGGTGCACACATCTTTTGCTTTTTTTTTCGCAGGCCGACGAATTCGGTTTAGGATCGAACCATGACCCAAGATTTCCCCACCCCAGAAAACTCTCCAAACGATGTGGAATCAACAGTTTACCTGTTGTCCCGGGTTCGCGAGGGGGAGCCCGGTGCTCCGGATCGATTGGTCAGGAGGTTTCTTCCCTCCCTCATGAGATGGGCACACGGACGTCTTCCCCGAGGGGCTCGAGATGTCATGGATACCCAAGATCTTGTGCAGGTTACCTTCATAAAAGCGTTAGATCATTTAGATAGCTTCGAGTCGCGATGGCGAGGTGCCTTCTTCGGCTACCTTCGCCGCATTCTCATGAATCAGATTCGCGACGAGATTCGGAAGGTGGATCGGCGCCCCACCAAAGAGACCTTAGACGATGCCCCGCCTGATGAAACGCGGTCTCCCTTAGAGGAGGCGGTGGGAAGCGATGTGCTGGAAGCCTACGAGAAGGCACTCCAGGATCTTCCCGAAGAACATCAGCAGGCCATCTTTATGCGGGTGGAGTTGGGCTTCACCTATCAAGAGATCGCAGACGCACTTGAGAAACCCACGATGAACGCGGCTCGCATGCTGACATCGAGGGCGATGCTTCGACTTGCGGAGGCTTTGCATGCACAGGGAATCCGACCCGAAAACTGAAAAACTATTGCGCTTAGCGGAGGCGATCGCAGAAGGAACGGATGTCGACTGGGACACGGTTTCTGACGATGACGCCGAGACGCAAGATACGGTGAGTCGACTCAAGACCCTAGAAACCTTGATTCATGCCCATCGCGATCTCCCCGACACCGCTCCCGTGACGCAAAAGACATCTCCCACGTCCGACAATCTCCTCCAATGGGGACCACTCCTCATCAAGAAGAAGATTGGTCAGGGGCTCATGGGGGAGGTGTATGAGGCCCAAGATGCCGAGGCGGGGAAAACGGTTTCCTTGCTGTTGCGACGTCCCGACTGGCCCCTGGGGGAGACCGAATCCGAGTGGTTCTTGAAAGAAATGAAGTCTCTTTCACTCATCGATCACCCCTCCCTAATTTCGATTGAAGGGTACGGCTTGCACGAAAACCGGGCCGGAATTTGGGTCAATCCGATCACCAGCCCAAGCGTGGAAGAGGGTCTCGTTGTTCGCGGGGGCTTTACGGTCGGAGATTGCATTCACTTTGCTGAATGCATCCTCGGTGTTCTGATCGAGATGCATCAGGTGGGTTTGCTTCACCGCGATCTAAGCGCTCCCAAAATCTTTTGGACCGACGGCATGGAGCCTCAGTTTTTTGATGTGGGGTCCGTACTCGATCGCCCCCCGGCATCGCTCACTAATCCGAGTCACCCGAGTGTTTCTCCAACCTCTGACTTGGAGATGCTGAGCCATCTTCTGGTGCACTTGCGAAAGAGTGTCAGGGGGAGAATCACCGAGCTTACCCCTTGCCTTGAAAGCCGCTACCAAGAACTCCAGTCCGGAAACAGCGAAGCCACTCGTGAAGATTGGGTCAATCGCATGGCCGAACTTCTGTAGCTCCTCTTGCTTCCAGTCCCTCACTCATCTCCCGTTTCGGGAGTGCAGCGCTCCAAATCTCAACGGAGATAATCCATTTGCGTTTTTTGGCACAATGGTTGCTTGACTACCCCGGAATAACGCTGATAACCTCTGGTAAGACAAGTGGTTATCAATATGAAGGGTAAGGAGTTAAGACGCAAAGTTCGAGGTGGTAGCGCCAGAGCGCTCCCCGTCCTATTGCGTTGTATGCCAGAACCGCTGGGTCGAGAGATCTGCGCGGGAATCGGTTGGATGGCCCACTGGTTAGTGGGCCGCGACCGGCGCCTGGCACGAAGAAATCTGGCTCTAGTCAATCAAGACTGGCCTAAAGACAAGGTGAATCGGGAGGCTAAGGTGGTGTTTCAGGAGATTGGTCGTAATGCTTACGACTTTCTGCGCTATCCACGCCTTTCCCCAGAGCGCCGAAAGTCGCTGGTGGAGCTAGAGGGCAGGGAACACCTTGAGGCGGCTCGCCGTCAGGGAAAAGGGGCCATTCTTGCCACCGCCCATTGGGGCTCATGGGAAGTTCTGGCAGCGCATCTGAGCAGCGAAGGCTACTCCTTAAAATCCTTGGCCCGTCCCCTTCGTGAAGCTCGTCTTGAGCGCATGTTAAGCCAACACCGATCCGAAATGGGATCCACCACCATCTCTTCGGAAGGCTCTCTGCTACCCGCGGTCCGTCACCTCAAACAAAACGGCATGCTCGGCGTCTTGGTGGACCAGCGCCTCAAGTCGGGTGGCGTATTTGTAGATTTTTTTGGGCAGAGAACTCGTGTGGCCGACGGCCCGGTTCGCTTAGCCCAACGCACCGAGGCGTGTATTGTTCCTCTTGGGATTTCCCGTCTGAAAGATCACCGTCATCGCATTGTGGTGCGCCCACCTATTCAAGTCGATGCATCGACCCCAACCGTGTCGATCACCCAGCATCTGATGCACGAGTTAGAATCTCTCATTCTTACCGCTCCCGAACAGTGGATTTGGATTCATCCACGCTGGGAAGAAGCCTCATGAACCGGCGGCTTGTCTTTGCGTGTTTATTGTTGGTGGGCTGTGCGATCGAAACCCCCGTCGAAGAAACCGAACCCGTGGAACGACCGGATCGAGTGGTTCACGATTTCGAACTTAGAGAAACGCTCAACGCGAATCTCGACTGGGTTCTAAGGGCCAAGGAGGCTCGCTACTATCAAGAAGATGCCTTTAGCGAACTCGATGGGGTTCGGCTGGAGTTTTTCGACGCTGATGGAAGTACCACTTCCACCATGACCTCCGAGCGCGGCAAGGTTGAAGATGGATCCGGAGATATGATCGCGGAAGGTAACGTTATTCTCATCGCTTCTTCCGGAGATACGTTGACCCCGGAGCGAGTGCATTTCGAGAAGACGCGCGACCGCATTCGGGGGGATCAGGCGTTTCGTTTAGCCAAACCCGACCGTGTTCTTACTGGAATTGGATTCGATGCGGCTCCTGATCTGTCCGACTATGAAGTTAAGAAAAACGTTCGCATTCAGTTCCGCGATGGGGTCCAAGGAGACGACCTTTGAGTACCCAAACCGCAATCCAAAGCACGGACGCTCTCCGCGCCGAAAACTTAGAGCGGTACTATGGCAAACTTCATGTGGTGAAGGGTGTTTCGGTCGAGGTGAATCCGGGAGAGGTGGTTGGTCTTCTCGGTCCTAACGGTGCCGGCAAAACCACCACGTTCTATATGATCGTGGGCTTTCTAAAAGCAAACAGCGGAAGTATCTATCTGGGTGAGCGCAACATTACGCGCATGGCGATGTACCAGCGAGCGCGACTCGGAATGGGCTATCTGCCCCAGGACGCATCGGTTTTTCGGAAGCTCTCGGTACGCGAAAACATCATGGCCATCCTTCAAACTTTGGGCATTCCAAAGAAGGAACAGGTGGCTCGCTTAGACCGGCTACTTGCCGAGCTAGACATCGCGAAACTCGCTGATAGGAAAGGATATAACCTCTCCGGAGGCGAGCGTCGTCGCGTCGAAATCACCCGTGCTCTCGTAACCGAACCCAAGTTTCTTCTGTTGGACGAACCCTTCGTGGGAATCGATCCCATTGCCGTCGCCGAGATCCAAGAGATCATTCTTCGTCTCAAGGAACGCGGATTGGGCATCCTCATTACCGATCATAGTGTTAGAGAGACCCTACGAACCACAGATCGTGCCTATATTCTGTTCGAAGGAAAAATCATCCTTTCGGGTACCTCCGAAGAGTTAGCCGAAAACCCAATGGCTCGCAAAGTCTATTTGGGTGAGCGCTTCCAGCTGTAGCTAAGGGAAAATCGTCATGGACATGAAACAAAGCCTGCGACTAACACAAAAGCAGCAGCTCATCATGACCATGCGCTTGCGCCAGGCGCTCAAGCTTTTGACCCTCCCCACTTTGGAACTTCAGGAGGAGTTGAAATCGGAACTCGAAACCAACCCGCTCTTGGAAGAGGCGGAGGAGGTCCAAGAGTCACAGAGTTCTCCCGACCAGGAGTCCAACGGGGACGGCGAGGCGGCTGACGGCGATAAGAACGAAGCCAGCCTCGACAACGAAGTCGATTGGGAAAGCTTTCTTGCAGACGCTAGCGACTCCGGAACCGCTCCGGCAACGGAACGACGCGAAGAGCAGTACGAACGCGTCAACGTCGCGCCGGTTTCGCTCCACGACGTTCTCGAGGGACAAATCGCTCTGAAGCGGTTGGGTGATGAAGACAAGATGGTCATGGAATTCATCTTGGGTTCCCTCGACGAAAAGGGCTACCTGACACTCTCCAACGAAGAAATTGTCCAACACACCGGGAGCGAGCTAGAACGCGTGGCTCGTCTCGTCAACGTTTTGCAAGAGTGTGACCCGGCAGGAGTAGGGGCCCGCGACCTCCAAGATTGTCTCCTGATTCAGCTTCGCAATCGGGGTGAAAAGGGGACCTTGGCCTACGAGGTGATCGAGGGGTTTTGGGACAAACTCAAGCACCGCAAGCTGGTTGAGATCGCGCGGGCGCTTAAGGTTCCAGTCGGAGACATTCAAGGCGCTCTCGACGAGATTTCCCACCTGAGTCCCAGTCCTGGTGGTCAAGTTGAAGGCGACTCCGCTCGCTACGTGTATCCCGATCTTGTTGTCGAGCGCGTGGGGGAAGACTACGTCGTGTACCTCAACGATCGAAACGTTCCACGCCTGCGCATCAATCGAGCCTATGGCGAGGTTTTGATGGGTAAGAGCGACGAAAAAACCAAAGACTTTGTGAAGAACAAGCTCAAATCTGCCCAATGGATCGTACAAACCATCGAACAGAGACGTCGGACCATGGTCAAGGTGATGCAGAAAATCGTCGAGAAGCAGCGAGGCTTCTTCGACCATGGGGTTTTGCATCTTAAGCCTCTGACCCTCCAAGATGTCGCGTCCGAGATTGGTATGCACGAATCCACCGTTAGTCGAGTTACCAATGGCAAGTATGTTCAAACCCCGCGGGGGGTCTTTGAATTGAAATTCTTCTTCTCCAGTGGCTTGGGCACCGCTGAGGGGGCAGATATTTCTTCAAAGGCAGCCAAAGAGAAGATTTCGCGCTTGGTCGACGGAGAACCGAAGGCCAAACCGCTGTCAGATCAGAAATTGGCTGATATCCTTAAGGCCGAAGGAATTGATATTGCTCGCCGGACGGTAGCTAAGTATCGTGAGCAACTGGGGATCCCCAGTGCTCGAATGAGAAAAAGACATTAGCCGACCTAGTTCATCCAAGGAGGTAAGTCATGCGCGTGGAAATCACCAGCCGTCATTGTGATATTCCGGAGAACCTCAAGGAGCGCGTTGAAACTCGAGTGCAAAAGATTCTTCGCTACGATGACCGCATTCAAGAAGCGAGAGTCGTCGTCAATTTTGAGAGAAATCGATTCAACGCAGAAGCAACAGTTAAATCCAACGGCGCCTTTTTGGTAAGCCACGCTGAAGAAGACACCGACAAGAACGCTCTTGAACAAGTTCTTGATCGTCTAGAAAAACAAGTTCGACGTCACCACGATCGCGTTGTAAAAGGGCGCAAGAAGGGTGGGTCACTTGCCAGCGCAAGCATTGAGGCCATGCCTCAGGTTGGTGAGGTAGTCGAAGAAAAGTTTGAGAACGTCTTCGACGAGAGCGACTATGAGGGTCTGGTAGCAGAAGATCCCGGAGATTTTGGAGTTGCCATGGCCATTCCCGAAGCCTTGGCCATGTTGCGGGCTTCGAGCCGAGACTGTCTTGGCTTTACGAATGCCGACAACGATCACAAGACACTGCTTTACAAACGACGCGATGGAAATTTCGGCGTGGTCGAGGTTGAGCCCTAAGGCATGAATCAAATTACGGTTAGCCGTCTTTTTGAAGAAAAAAGAGATGCTTTCGAGCTGGAACCCCTCACCTCATCGCTAGATTCGCTGGTTCCGATTACGGTCAGTGATATCAACCGTCCCGGGCTAGCCATGGCGGGGTATGTGGGGAATTTCCTAAGCGAGCGGGTTCAGGTTATCGGCGAGACCGAAGTTGGACTCTTGGCCTCCTACGGTGAGGCCCAGCGCGAAGAAGCGCTAGACCGAGTGTTCCAGTTTCAGGTTCCCTGCATCATTGTGTGTAAGAACCTTGCAGTGCCCGATAGCCTGCTTGCCCGCGCAGAGGCGAAGAACATCCCTGTTCTCGTGAGCCCCATGTCTACCACGCCCTTTATTCATGAGTTAACCGCGTATCTGGACGACCTGTTTGCGCCCATCATGACCTCTCACGGATCTCTCGTTGATGTATACGGAGTGGGTCTGTTGTTTACAGGGCGAAGCGGGATCGGTAAGTCCGAGATTGCTCTCGATCTTGTCGAACGCGGTCATCGTCTTGTCACCGATGATGTGGTCACAGTGAAGAAGCGCCATGAGAATGTCCTCATTGGGTCCGCAAACAGAGTCTTGGGTCACCATGTTGAGATCCGGGGTGTAGGTATCATCGACCTCCAGAAGGTGTACGGCATTCGGGCGATTCGTTTTCAAAAGCGAATTGAAGTTGAAGTGCATCTTGAAGACTGGGATCACGACCAGAATTACGAACGGACCGGACTTGAAGACCGGCTCACGGAAAAGTTGGGAGTTCCGATTCCTGTGGTCACGGTGCCCGTTTTCCCAGGAAAGAACATTACGGTCATTGCGGAAACGATTGCCTTGAACTATTTGGTCAAGGCTTACGGGTTCGATGCTGCCCGTGAGTTTGATCAAAAGCTCAAAGAAATCATGGTTCAAAACTCCAAGCTGAAAAGCTTAGCCAGGGATGATCTCGAGTGAGTGCGCCAGTCCCCGTTTTGCTGCTTACCCATCCCGGTTTCGGCGAGGGTCTTCTTGAGGCCGCGAAAGTGATTACCGACGATATCTCCGGAATCGATGTGCTGACCAATCATCAACTGAGCCCGGATGAACTTGAACAGAAACTCGACACCTGGTTCGATCAGCATGAGGGTGACGTTTTGGTGCTCACCGATCTTACTTTTGGTTCTTGTTGTCAGTCTGCACGCCGGGTTTCCCGAGGTCGACAGAACGTGGGTATTGTTTCCGGCATCAATCTCCCAATGCTTCTCGCCGTTGTTCAGTCGCACTCGCAATCGAGCTTGGCCGAATTGTTAGATCACTTGGCCACCCGTGGGCGGGGAAGTGTAGAAACATTCCTCGGCGGCGCTTCGGGTGAGTGAGATCTTCACCCGCTTCGACGAACGTTTGATTCACGGGCAGGTCATGGTCGCCTGGCAGCCTTATCTCCAGTTTCGTGAAATCCGAATTGTCGATGAAGAACTGGCTCAAGATGATTGGGAGCAGGAACTACTTCAAGGAGCCTCCGGGGGAGTCCCCGTACTGTTTTCTGGCGCCGAGGGTGCGAAGAAGTGGTACGACGAAGCTTCCCCAAACCTGTTGGTACTGATACGCTCCTTCGATTCTTTGCGTGCGTTAAAGCGGAGCGGAGCCAATCTGCAACAACTCAATCTTGGCGGTGTGCACTATCGCAAAGATCGCCGACGCATCTTAAATTACCTTTTCGTTTCTGCGGATGAGCTTGAAGTTCTCAGAGAGTTAGTCGCTTCGGACGTAACTGTCGAGGCGAGAGACGTGCCGCAGAGCGATGCCATCAACTTGAATCAACTTTTTGCTGAGGGACGCCTTGAATTCGATAACCTTCCTGATCGCTCTTCATAACCACCAGCCGGTAGGAAACTTTGACGAGGTCATTGAGCAGGCCTACCAGGATTCTTACCTGCCGTTTCTTGAGGTTCTTGAGCAGTTCCCAGCGATTAAAGTGGGGCTCCACAACTCGGGTTGTCTCATCGACTGGTTTACCGAGCATCGACCCGAGTATTTTGAACGTCTTTCCGGACTTGTAGAGCGGGGCCAGATAGAGATTATCAGTGGCGGTTACTATGAGCCCATTCTGCCC